>CAZSJP010000012.1:0-20169 GCA_964606675.1 uncultured bacterium | reverse complement strand
GACTGGCGCTCACTCTGGATCGTGGAGAGGGCGGAATCTACCGCCTTGGCGAGCCCTACCGGATACTGTTCCAGACGGACCGCGACTGCTATCTCGTTCTCGTGCATCACCAGGCCGACGGAACGATGATGCAGGTATTCCCCAACCGCCTTCAGCCGAACCAGCGCGTCCGAGGTGGATCGGTCCGGAAGCTACCCCCGGACGGGGCGCCGTACGGTTTCGAGACGATGGAGCCGCTCGGGCAGGAATGGATCGAAGCGATCGCTTCGACCGCTCCCATCCCGGAGTTCCCCGGAGAATGGCAGGACTTCGGCAGATCTGTCACGACCACCGAACCGGCCGAAGATCGGAGTGGTTCCGCGCCGTTAGTGCGAGCCAGTTGCGCGATCACGATCGTACGCTAGTCGCCGACGAGGCCGCACGCCTCGCACTATTCCACGGCGCCGCCTGAACACTCCGAACAACTCAGGGCCCCAGCCGCGCAAGAGGCGCTCCGCATGATGCCCATCGGATCGTTCCGGCCATAGCGCGATGTCCGTAAGGCCGCAGCATGGTTGGGCTGGGCCTCCATGCGTACCTTCCATGCGATGAACGACTGAGCCGCACATGCAATCGAGATATTGCCATGGACATCGATCTGGTCGCTACCTGGGCCGAGGCACAGCACGCGGACCTCGGCGGGCGCGTGGCCGTGGTTATCGACGTGCTCCGTGCCAGCAGCACCATCGTCGCCGCGCTTGCCGCCGGAGCGAATCGCGTCGCTCCGGTCGAGACGGTGGCGGAATGCCGTGAGTTGGCCCGCCGCCTCCGACGCTCGGGCGTCGTGCTCGGAGGCGAACGCAACGCGCTGCGCATACCCGGATACGACCTTGGCAACTCGCCGCTCGAATACACGCCGGAGGCCGTATCGGAGAGAACCGTGGTGCTCACGACGACCAACGGCACCCAGGCCGTAGCGCGCGCGATAGAGGCCGATTCGATCGTAATCGCCTCGCTCAACAACGCCGCTGCTGTCGTCGCGTGGCTCGTCCGACGGAACCAGGACGTGACGGTGATCTGTTCCGGAACCGAGGGGCGCATCTCGCTGGACGACCTCTATTGCGGCGGCATGCTGATCTCGCGCCTGTTCGAGCCTCACTTCGTCGGCGATATCGGCGACGGCGCGCGCATGGCGATGGAGTGGTTTGTTGCCAATGCCGAGGCTGCCGATTCCGTGATACGTTCCTGCTACCACGGCCGGCGGCTAATCGACCAGGGGTTCGGAGACGACGTGGGCTACTGTGCAGAGGTCGACACGATCGACATCGTGCCGGTCTGGGATGGAGTGGCCTTCGCGATCGAGACGGGGCCGTAGCACACATTTGAGTAGCACGAGGGAGACGATTGGATGGCACGATCTAACGCAGAGTTCTTCGAGCAGGCGGTCGCCCGGTATTCGCTGGCGATGGAGTATCGCAAGGCGCAGAGGTTCGAGGACGCTATGGCGGCGTTCGACGCCGTGGTGGAACTCGACCCGGCCTATATCCCAGCCTACCAGATGGCCGGTCACGTGGCCGTCGAGATGCACGATCCGGACCGTGCAAGGGACGTCCTGAATGCGGGGATAGAAGCGGCCGAGAAGGCCAGGAACACGCACGCCGCAAGTAAGATGCGCGAGCTACTGGATACACTCTGAGGCGCTCCATGGGTGCGCCCTAGTTGTGGAATGTCATGACGTTGTCACCACCCAAGCTGAGGAAGTTGATGATGGACACGCGGTTGAGACGACAGCGCCAAGAGTTCCGGCAGTGTGCGTCCCCAGGCTGTTGTGTGGGGTGCGTTCTACGACTGCATGCCGTACGTTCGCCGGTGCACGTGGTGAGGACAACGTCATGACACATCACACCTAGTGATCGTGGCCGCACCCGTCCTCGCTGAACCCCTCGATTCCCTCTTTCACCAGCCAGGGCACCATCAGGAGCGCCGCGACGGGGTCGGCCCACCACCAGCCGAGAGTCGCGTATGCCGTCAGACCGAGCAATAGCGCAAACGATAGGTACGCGCAGGCGAGCGTTTCCCTGGCTTCCGCCCGCAGAGCCGAGCTGCCTATCTCGCGTGCAGCCCGCAGTTTCCCCCATGCGATTAGCGGCATCACGAGGAGCGAGGCGGCGGCAAGCACGATCCCGTATACGCTCTCGGATGGTGGCTCGCGCAGCCAGAGCATCATCCCGCCCTGCATCACGACGTACGCGGCAAGCGCAAAGAACGTCGCCCCGACGAATTTGGAGACCAACCGCTCGCTCTCTTCGATCGCCTCCTCATCGGCGCCTCGCGCCTCAAGCGAAAGGCGACGGAGCAGGACGACCGCGGCAGCGAACTCTATCAGGCTGTCAAGCCCGAACCCGAACAGCGCGATGCTCTCCGCTTCGGCGCCAAGCCAGAGCGCTATTACGGCCTCGCCCAAGTTGTAGACCATCGTCGCTACGACGAGTACGATAGCTATCCGCACCCAACTGCCATTATCGGTTTCGGTCTTCACGAGTCGTCGGACCTCTCTGTATCGAGTGGAGCACGGGCCATCCGCTGACGTGTCCTCCAGTCGTTGAACGCAGCGTGAGGGAACCAGACCACCTGCGCGACGTCATCCGCGCCGAGCAGGAGCATCGCCAGCCTGTCGAACCCGAGCGCGTTGCCCGAACAACGTGGTAGCGAGCCGATCGCGTCGAGCAGGTCCTCGTCGATATCGAGCGATTCACGGCCCAACGCCTTGCGCTCGCGTTGCTCGTTGACGAACCGCTCCCGCTGCTCGACCGGATCGGTCAACTCGCCAAAGGCGTTGCATAGCTCGACCCCGGCGATATACGCCTCAAAGCGCTCCACGACGTCGAGGTTCGTCGAGCTGCGGCGAGCCAACGCTCCGAAGCGGGGCGGATACTCGTAGAGAATCGCCGGCTTGGGGCGGCCGAGGTGCGGCTCGACGTATGTCAGCAGCAGCTTGTAGAAGAGCTCGTCCCACGGCTCATCGGCTACCCACGAGTGGCCCTGCTCTCGGGCGTGCGCACGGAACGATTCGTCGTCGGGATGCCTACCGATGTCCACTCGGGCCCATCTCAGCAACGCCTCGGAGACCGTGATTCGTTCCCACGGCGGCGCCAGATCGATCGTGTGACCGTCCCTAACGATCTCCAAAGAGCCGTGCAGCGCCATCGCCAAGTCGGCGACTAACGTCTCCGTGTCGTCAATGAGAGTCCGGTAGTCCGCTCCGACGCGGTACCACTCCAGCATCATGAACTCGGGCTGGTGAATCTCGGATAGCTCTCGGTCGCGGAATGCATGCCCCAACGAGAAGCAGTCGGGAACGCCTGCGGCCAGCAGTTTCTTGAGGGCGTACTCGGGCGAAGTCTGCGCGTATAGCCGTGTTGCAGCGCCGAGTGAGTCGGTTGCCGTCGTGGCGAGAGGGTGGAGGTGCGGTTCGATGCTGGACCAGGGAGCGAGTATGGGCGGGTCTATCTCGATGAAGCCGTGCTGCCAGAACCACTGGCGCGTCTGGCGGAGGGCGTTCGCCCTCTGAAGAAGCAGGCGTCGCGGGCCCTCGGCTTCGAGGTGCCGCCACGTGCTGGGGAGTGGTCCCGCGGGTGTCATCCGGGCGGCCGGACTATGCCGGTCGCCAACTACTGCTCCGTTCGGAACAGATCGTTGTCGGCGCCGACCGAACCCCACCACGAAGGCATGGCGTACGTCTGGAACGATTCGAGACGGTCCAGTATGCCCTCGCCGAGCACTTCGACCAGGTACCTGATCCGACAGTCCATCAGCCCCACGTACGACGCCTCCCGTATGGGGAATATCGCGTCGTCGGTCATGTTCCCATCGACCGTCACCCGCTCGGAATAGGTGTCTTCGAGCAGACCGGCCAGGAGACGAATCACTTCCGGATCGGACGATCCGCTCAGCCGTTCGATGGCACAGAGCCTGGTCGAGGGCGGCGCATTCGGGTCGCCCGCGGTTCTGGTCAGCGCGGCGTGCAGCTCTTCCGGGCCTTGTTCGAGGTTGAGCAGGGCGAAATCGACGTGGGCGGCAAGCAGGGCCTCCTGGTCGAACAGTATCTCGGCGACGGTTCGTAGAATCCGCTGCGCCTCCGGGCCACCCAGCGCCTCCAACGAGGCGACGGTCGCCGTGGCGATCTCGGTGTCGGTAGCGTACGCGAAACCCTCGAGCGCCGGCACGACGGATCGATCGCCCAGCCGCCCCAAGGCGGTAACGACTGTCGCAACCGATGGGGCGTCTTCACAACGGTTCAGCAGACGCAGAAGCTGGGGCACGAGTCGATCGTCGCAGAGCGCGCCCGCGATATTGACGTATGCCTCGTGAAACGTCGACGGCAGTTCGCCATCGATCAGCTTCTCGGCAAGGCTCTCAGGGCCGAGTATCTGTCGGGCCATCAGCTGCAGCTCGCTCAGGTCCGTCGCGTACCCGACGTTCGTCGGGTCGCCGAACTCGTTGATCGACAGGAAATGGAACCAGAGCGCCGCTTCGTTCCCTTTCGCCGTCTCCTCGAACGGTATGCCTCTGATGCACAGTTGCCGGCACGCGAGTCTGATCGCCCCTTTGGCCTGCGCCGATTGCAGCCTGCCACGGGCGACGAGCGGTGCAAGCTTCAGCACGGTACCGGCCAGCGCGGCCGGACTATCCGACTCGGAGATATCGCTGAAGCGGTCGACCACGTCCACCAGCGGGACGTCGCTCGGCCAGTCCTCCAGCATTTCCGATATCTCGTCGACGTCGTACTCCGCGCTATGCCACCTTGTGACCCACTGAGTCACACGTTCGGTTGTGGCCCCGTCCATACTCGGTGGGCCGGCCACCTGGGCGACTGTGGGTGAGAAAGCGTTCTCCTGCATGGGTTCTCCCCGGACTCTCAGCGTTCGACGCGGTTCGCCAGAAGAACCGCGAGACGATGCATACCGGCCAGAAGGCCATCGATTTCGCACGAGCAATCGTCGGATGCCCGACTGACGATCTCGCCTGTCTCCACACTTATCAACCGCGCCGTGACCGTGTAGGTGGCGCCAAGCTTGCCTATGGTACCCGCCACGATGGCTGTTACGCCGACCAGGCGGCCCATCTCGACGGCACACTCGTCGGTGCCGCACAGTTCGCCCTGCTGGAAGCCCTGCTCCTCCAATATAGCTTCCATCCGCTCACGTTCGACAACCTGGAACCTATCGGTGCCCACCAATTCGGAGCGAAAACGGTCGACCAGTATCTGCGCCGGCTGTTTGTCGACACCGATGCTCCTGAATTCCGCCACTGCGACACGCAGACGCTTGACGCCCGACTCTTTGTGGGGCACGAGCACTGGATCGTTCGTACGCGAAACGGCAGCGATCGGCGCAATCGTCTCGTCAGGTCCCGTCGTTGCGATACGCGCGTGGGCCGTGGACGCGGGCATGCGAGAGATGCGCTCGGACATAATCTCGCGCATGGAGTCCCACTGGCTCTTCAGCTCGTCCGAAGGATTCGACCCCATCCAGCCGCTGTCGTGTTCGTCCTTGTCGCCGAATAGCGACGGTCCGTTTCGCATCTGCGATTCGCCGGCAGCGGTGAGCGCCGAGTCCGTGATGGTGACGGTCACCCGGTCTCTTGTCCTGAATCCGGTCAGCACCGACAGGAGTCCGTCCGTCTGGCGCCAGTCTGTCGAAACGGTGCGCACGCCTTCGCTTATCACGCCGGGAGTGTACCCATTTTCGGTCAGAACGGCCACCACGGTTGTCAGAGCCTTCTCGTGGTCGACGGCGTGTTGCAGAGGGGTCACACGCCGGTAACGTCTTCCGGTTGGGACTGCGATGCAGGCGACCAGTGTTGCTGCCAACACGACCGCGACTATCGCCCACGGACGCGCGCGACGTGCACCAGCCACCATAGATCAGAAGCTCCATCCGCTCAGGACAGCCGCATTGACGTAACGTGCCCCGTGCAAACACGGGGAGTCCATCGCGATCTGTCCGGCATATCCCACCTGAGCCCGGCTGCGTCCGTAGCTCGGACTCTCAATTAGAGAATACCCCGTGTGCCCTCGGTTGTCAACGAACGCAACGAGCGGCACACGCCAGGTCACCCCCGACCGCAGAACGGGCCGGGAGGGCTGTGTCGTCGGCGGCTGGTGCTGTAGAAACCTAGTATTATAGAGATGTTATGTCGGAATGCTGACCAGCCGTCTCGGGTGGCTCGAAGGCGGCGCCGGCATGCTGAGAGCCGGTCTCATCAGGGCCGAACTCGCTGGAACAGTGAGCTATCGCTCAGCTTCATCAAACGGCCCGAAATCGGCGAAGGAAATCTCGATTTCTCAAAGATCGCGCCGCTGGAGACGCTTGCTTGGAACAGCGAGGCACCAAACAGCGTCGTACCTGAAACCCATTGCATGCCGTACGTCGTTCGACGACGTTACTACGAGGACCGGCCCTGATTACTGCCGACTATCCGGTCGAGACACAAATGAGACCCGCTGTGCAAGACGAAGGCACCCGATTCCCATGAGCGACGCGTGCTATTTCATCTCGGACGTTCATCTTCGCCCACGAACACGACCCGGTGAGGCCGCCAAGCAGCAGCAGTTGATGGGCTTCCTGCGACACCTGGAAGGGAAGGCCGAGCGGCTCTTCATCGTCGGCGACCTGTTCGACTTCTGGTTCGAATACGGCAGCGTGATGCCCAGACGTGGCGGCCGAGTGCTGGGCGTCCTGGCCGATCTGGTCGATTCCGGGACGGAGGTGGTGTGCTTCGGCGGCAATCACGACTGGTGGGTGGGTCGGTCTCTCGTAGAGGAGTACGGGATCACCGTCCGGCACGAACCGTTGTGGCTTGAGGCACAAGGCCTGCGGTTGTACGTCCGTCACGGCGACGGCTACTCGCAGCCGAGCCGCCGCTACGACTTCGCGCGCTTCGTGCTACACCATCCTGTCGCGATCGGGCTATTCCGTTGGTTGCACCCCGACGTCGCGGGACGGTTGGCCGACTACGTCGCGTGCCGTCCCAGCCGGCAGGCGCTCAACTGGCAACCGAAACGGCATCTGTATCCCGTCTACGAGCGGCTCTCTGCCGAGGTATTCGCCGCCGGAGCAGACGTCGCGGTGTTCGGACACGTCCATACCAGCAGGCTCAAGGCGACGCCGGACGGCACGATGGTCGTTCTGGGCGACTGGAAGAGCCAGGCGTCCTATGGCGAGCTGCGCGACGGACGGTTCCGGCTGGCCATGTGGCGAGACCCGGATCAGCCGCTCTGGCCATAGTCGGGCGACCGACCGATCGTCACCTGACGGCACTCCGTCGCTTGGGGAGCGGCCTCACCCTAGGTACAATATAGTTCTGCGTTCACACGCCGTGGGCGCTGTCCGGAGGTAGTTGGCAACATGATGCATGGTGGCAGGCATTCGCAGCACGCCGTCTTTGGCGGAGGTCACTCCCATGGGGGACACATGAGGCACGGGGCAAACGGCGAGATGTCCGCGCAAGAAGTCGCGCGGCGACCCGAACTGCCCGACCCCGACGCGCCGCCTCTCGACCCCAAGGAAACGCGTCTTTTCTACGATCCGTCCGGGTTCCTGCGCGCGACGGTAGGGATCAGGACCTACCTCGACGTCACGGTCGTTCGGGCCTTTCCCCTCTCTCTCGAGAATCATTACTACGGTCTCCTTTCGGGCAGGCTCGACGAGATCGGCATCATCATGGACCCGACGGAATTGGACCAGACCAGTCAGGACGTGATCGCCCTGGAGATGCGACGGCGGTACTTCTCGACCGTCGTCGAGAGGATCGACAGCATCAGGGAAGAATTCGGCGCCACGTACTGGAAGGTGCAGACGAGTCGCGGCGAGCGAAGCTTCATCGGCAAGCACCTGCGCGACAACGTGAGCTATCTCGACGACGGGCGCATCCTGGTTCACGACGTCGACGGGAACCGATACGAGATAACCAGTCTGGCTTCGCTCGACGAGGCCAGCCGCTCGACGCTCCTACGAATCATCTGAGCATCGAGGGCGACCCGCCCGAACCGCTCGGTGCCTGGCGGACTTGGGTCGCGCCGGCGCCGACGGCACGCAACAAAACCAGGGGTGATGAACGATGGCTTCGATTCGATGGGGCATACTGGGTACGGGCAACATCGCCAAGCAGTTCGCCCGGGGGTTAGCTGTTCTCGACGACGCAGACCTCGTGGCGGTCGGGTCGAGGGCGCAAGCGACCGCGGATGCGTTCGGCGACGAGTTCGACGTACCGAAGAGTCATCCGACGTACGAGGCGCTCGCCGACGATCCGGACGTCGACGCGATCTACGTCTCGACACCGCACCCGATGCATAGGCCCAACAGCATTCTCTGCATGGAAGCCGGCAAGGCCGTGCTCTGCGAGAAGCCGTTCGCCATCAACGCCGCCGAGGCTCGCGAGATGGTTGCTTGCGCAAGAAGCTGCGGCGTGTTCCTGATGGAGGCCATGTGGACCCGTTTCCTCCCGTCCATGGTGAAGGTGCGCGAGTTGATAGCCGACGGGGCTATCGGCGACGTCCGGATGGCCAAAGCCGATTTCTGCTTCCGCGCCGACCTCAACCCGTCGGGACGGCTGTTCGACCCGCACCTCGGTGGCGGAGGGTTGCTGGACATCGGCGTCTACGTGGTATCGTTCGCCCGGATGGTGTTCGGTTCGGCACCGAGGCGGATCGCTTCCCTCGCCGATATCGGTGAGACGGGCGTCGACGAACAGGCCGGAATCGTGCTCGGCTACGGCGAAGGACAGATGGCGATCTTGACGTGCGCAGTCCGGACGACTACGCCCCATGAAGCGTCCATCATGGGCACCGAGGGCATGATCAAGGTCCATCACCCATTCTGGCACACGCCCGATCTGACGCTATGCGTCTCCGGCAAAGACGACGAGCGGATCTCGTGCCCATACGACGGCAACGGCTACAACTGCGAAGCCGTCGAGGTGGCGAGATGCCTTCGCGCGGGCGCCCTCGAGAGCGACGTCATGCCTCTCGACGAAACAGTGTCGATCATGGAGACCCTCGATAGAATCAGAGAGCCGTGGGGCCTCAAGTATCCGATGGAGTAGGGCGACGTGGCAGCCGGACCGAGGGAGCGCTCGGTGGCGGGCATCGATACGGCAGTGCTCGTATCGGCCGATGCCGAGTGGCGCATCGTCGAGAGAGCGTACCCAGCCGCCGACAAGCATGATTCGCCCTATGGCCGATGGTTCGTTGCCGACCTCCCGGTAGGCGGCGGTACCGTTCCGACCCTCCATTTCCATGGCGGCTGGGGCAAGATAGCCGCTGCAGCGTCGACACAATACGTCATCGACCGATGGGCGCCGGACCTGCTCATCAACGTCGGCACTTGCGGTGGCTTCGAGGGGCGCGTCGAGGACGACACGGTCGTGCTGGCGGACCGGGCGGTGGTGTACGACATCGTAGAGCGGATGGGCGACTACGACGAGCACATCGCTCATTACGCGACCGATATCGACCTTTCGTGGCTCGGCGACGATGTGCCCTTCGAGGCGCTTCGGACCGTGCTAGTGTCGGCTGACCGAGACTTGTTGCCGGAGGAAATCGGCAAGCTCGGAGACGAATATGGCGCGGTGGCGGGCGACTGGGAGTCCGGGGCGATCGCCTGGGTCTGCCATCGGAATGCGAAACGGTGCCTGATCTTGCGCGGCGTCAGCGATCTGGTGGGTAGATATGGCGGCGAAGCGTACGACGGTAACGTGGACGTGTTCCTCGCGGGCACCGAGCGAGTGATGAACAAACTTGTGGCGTCGCTGCCTGCATGGATCGGGCTGGGGCGACGCTATCGGCCGGAAGGATAGCTTCAGAATGCAGACGGGGACGATCAGAGGCGTAGACAAACCTGTCGCTCGGCTTATGCTGGGCACGATGGTCGTGACGACCGAGAAGCGAGACTATAGCTTCGCGCTTCTCGACGACGCAGTGAGCCTCGGCTACACGACGCTCGACTCGGCCAATGTGTACTCGGGTGGCAACAGCGAGCGGTGCATCGGCGAGTGGATGAAGGAGCGTGGCAACCGCGACGACGTCACCATCCTGACCAAAGGCGCGCATCCGAACGGCGACCGCAAGCGCGTGACTCCGTACGATATCGGCGCCGATTTGCTCGACTCGCTGGCGCGCCTGCAGACGGACTACGTCGACATCTACATGCTGCATCGCGACGACCCCGACGTGCCCGTAGGCGAGATAGTCGAAGCGTTGCACGAGCACGTCGTCGCCGGGCGCGTCCGAGCGGTCGGCGGGTCGAACTGGACGCATCGGCGGCTGCAGCAAGCCAACGACTACGCCGAAGGCCACGGCGTAACACCGTTTGCCGCCAGCAGCCCCAACTTCAGCCTGGCGGAGCAGATCAACGACCCATGGGGCACCGGAAGCGGTAGCGTCACCATCAGCGGGCCCGAGAACTCGGAGGCGCGAGGCTGGTACGAAGAAACGCGAATGCCGGTCTGCGCGTGGTCGAGCCTGGCGCGAGGGTTCTTCTCCGGCCGCGTATCGAGAGCCAACGCCGACAAGGCCGAGGATCTGCTCGACGGAGCCGCATTGCGGGCATACTGCCACGAGGTGAACTTCGAGCGCCTGGAGAGAATCGAGACTCTTGCAGCCGAGAAAGGCCTCACCGTCCCGCAGGTCGCGATGGCGTACGTCCTCTGCAGTCCGCTCGAGGTCTTCGCGATCGTCGGTGCCGAGAAACGAGCCGAGCTGGAAGCGAACCTGGAGGCGCAATCGGTGCGGCTCTCGGACGCAGAGCGAGCGTGGCTCAATCTGGAGACCGACGACCGCACCTGACCGCACACTGCACCCGGCCCATGGTCTGTGGCCGTGCCTTATCCTGGCGCCACCACGGCCGTCACGAAGCGAGAACGCAAACCATGGAATGCACGTACGCAAGCACGAAAGCGCTCGAACGAGCCTACGCCGACGTTAGTGGCAGAGCCTTCAGCAACATGGCCGACCACCGCAACATGATCATGAAGTGTACGACGCAGCCGCGATACAGGCCGGAGCACTATCGGATCGTCATCGACGAGGGGGCGGTTGTCGCCGGCATCCTGATCGTCGAACTGCCCGTTCGCTACGGCGACGCAGTGCTGAAGCTCGGAGGCATAGGCGCCGTTTCGACCGACCCGGACTGCCGCAACCGAGGCTACGGCAGGGCCAACATGACCGACACGGTCGACTTCATGGCGCGCGACGGTTTCGACCTCTCGCTCCTGTTCGGCATTGGCGACTACTACCACCGGTTCGGCTACCGCACCGCGATGACCGAATCGCACGGCCGAACGCACGTCAGGTCGCTGCCGTCGGCGATGCCGACGAAATGGAGAGCACGGAAGCTGCGCCGCTCGGACATCCCGGCTATGGCCGAGTTCTACGAGCGACATATCGGGCGATACGACTTCTCGGTGGCGAGGACGGACGAGGACTGGAAGTGGTACTTCCGATTCGACAGAATCCACGACGGTTATCTGCTCGTAGCGCCCGATGGGCGCCCGGCCGGCTATGTGCTCGCCGCTGTCGACGGAGTGCCGCGGTACAACGTGAACGAACTCGCCATCGACGAGACGCCGGACGCCTACGAGGCCGCATTGGCTCTCATCCGCCGGCAAGCGAAGGAATCGCTTTCGGCCGAGGTCTGCCTGAACGTGCCGCCCGAGGGTGGCTTCGGGCGCTACTGCCACTACCGTCGCGAGATATCGTGGATATCCCACACCCGGTATGAATGTGGGCCGATGTGCCGCTTGTTCGATATCGAAGCGCTGTTCGGGAAGATATCGGGCACCCTCGCCAAACGCTGGCAGAGCGCCCCGCGCGACGTTCGCCCTTGTGCGATCACCGTTCGTTGCCCGCTCGGCCAGGTCGCGATTGCGGCAACGGACGGCGATCTGACGGTGATGCCTGGGCAGGCTGCCGGCGAGGTCGTCGACCTGCCTCACGAAGCGGTCACCGAGCTGGTGATGCGATTCCGCCAGGCGCCGCATATCGTCGCGGACGCAGACGTGGACGCGAGCGACAAAGCCATCGGCCTGCTCGCGGCGCTGTTCCCACCGGCGCCGCAGATGTTCCAGATGATCGATCACATGTAGGCGCGTTCGTTACGTAGCCGAAGTAGCTCACCTTTCCAGAGGGACCCGCCAATATGGAATGCACGTATGCCCGGACGTCGGCGCTGGAACGCGGATATGGCGAAGTGGCGGCAAGAGCCTTCAAGGGCACGTCGCCGTTCCGCGATCGCACCGTCTTGTGGATGAAGCGCCCGCGGTACGACGCGGAGCATACGCGCGTCGTCGTGGACGAGGGCCGAGTCGTGGCGGGTGTCGCGATCGTGGAGCACCCGGTGCGCTATGGCGACGCTGTCCTGCGCCTCGGCGGAATCAGTACGGTGGCCACCGATCCCGACACTCGGAAACGAGGCTACGCTCGGGCGTGCATGCAGGACACGGTCGACTTCATGGCGCGCGACGGGTTCGACGTCTCCTTTCTCTTGGGCATAAGGGACTTCTACCATCGCTTCGGCTACCGTACCGCCCTTGTGTGGTCGGCGTGCCAATACAACGCCCGCGAGTTCGACGGCGCGATGCCTCCGAAGTTGCGCACTAGGAAGATGCGACGGTCGGACATCCCCGCGCTTCGCAAGCTTCACGACGCCACGGTCGGTCTGCGGGACCTATCGGTCCGGAGGTCGGAAGAGGATTGGCGGTGGTATTTCCGCTTCGCGAAGATCGGCGAGGGCCGAGTGATCGTCGACGATGCCGGCCACCTGGTTGCGTACTTCGTAGCCGAGGTGCGTAGCGGCAGCGTTCGCGTCAACGAAGTGGCGGTCGAGGACAGACACGACGCGTACGACGCGGTGCTCGCCACGCTTCGGTCGGTCGCCAGAGACGCGTTCGCGGCGTCGGCGGACATGTTCCTCCTGCCCGACTGCGGGTTCGAGCGCTATTGCGTCTACAAGAAGCGCATGGCGGTCCGTCGATGGTCCGACTACGAGGGCGGCCCGATGCTGCGGCTGATGAATGTCGAGCCGCTGTTCGGCAAGGTCGCGTCCACGCTTTCGCGGAGGTGGAGCGCGTCGCCCCGCAACGTCGAGCCGGAGGCGGTAACGCTGGTCTGCCCGATGGGCCGAGTCGCTCTCGTGCCGTCCGGGACGGAACTCGAGGTTCGGCCGGGCGATGAAGTGGGGCAGGTCGTGTATGTCCCCGACGAGGCAATGACGGAGATGTTCATGGGCTTCCGCCCGGTGGCCGACAATCAGGCAGACGCCGACATTCCATCGCACGCCGACGTCGGCGTCGAGGGCAACGTCGTAGAGGTGTTGCAGGCGTTGTTCCCTGTGTCGATCCCATACATGTCGCCGATGGACCACATGTAGGCTGCGGTGGCAAGCGGATCGCGAAATCGGTTATATTATGAGGCCGATCTGTTTTCGGTGTTGGACGGGCTCCGCGGCGCAAAGGCTGAGCGACCCGACTCGCGTATGAGAAACCGGTGGCTACCGATGAAAAGGGGATACGATCAATGAGCGAGACGGACCGGCCGCCTCCTGCCACCGGAGTTGTTATCGTGCCGACCTACAACGAGTGCGATAATCTGCCTGCGATGGTCGATGCGATTCATGCTCAGAACCTGGGCCTGGCGATCGCCGTCGTCGACGACAACTCTCCCGACGGCACTGGCCGCATCGCCGACGAACTCAAGGAAGCCGGCAAGGTCTGCCACGTCATCCACCGCGAAGGCAAGCTCGGCTTGGGTTCGGCCTACGTCGCGGCGTTCCGGTGGGCGTTGACCGAACCGTACTCCCTCATCTTCCAGATGGACGCCGATTTCTCGCACGACCCGGCCTCGTTGCCGAGCCTCATGGAGGCTGTCTCCGGCGCCGACGTCGTGATCGGCTCAAGGTACATACGGGGCATCTCCGTCGTGAACTGGCCCCTGTCCAGGCTTCTGCTGAGCTACTTCGCCAACAAGTACGCCCGCTTCGTCACGGGCCTGCCCGTCCGCGATGCGACGGGTGGATTCAAGTGCTTCCGGAAGGAAGTGCTGGAAGCTGTCGATCTCACGCGCATCAGCTCCGAGGGCTACAGCTTCCAGATCGAGATGAACTTCCGCGCCATGGAGTGTGGGTTCCGGATCAAGGAGATTCCGATTCTCTTCCGCGATAGGCAGATCGGAGTTTCGAAGATGAGCTTCCGCATCAATCGGGAAGCCGCTTGGATGGTCTGGAAGCTTCGGTATCTGGCGCTCAGGGGGCAGCTCTGACCACGACTGAAACCATGGCGCCCGACGATGCCGGTGTGGACCTGTCGGTTCTTATCCTCAGCTATAATGTCAAGTCGTTCCTTGAGTTGGCGCTGAAGACCGCTCTCGATGCGTGCCGCTCGATCAGGGCGGAGATCGTGGTCGTTGACAACGCCTCCGGCGACGGCAGCGCCGACATGGTCGACGATGGGTTCGTCGACGATGGCGGGGATCGCGGCACGCCTGTGCGGCTCATCCGAAGCCCTCGGAACGTAGGATTCTCCGCCGGCAACAACCTCGGCATCGAGGTCGCTCGCGGAAGGTACGTGCTGCTGCTGAACCCGGACGTCGTTGTGCATCAATCGGCGTTCGAAACGCTGCTTGCGCACATGGATGAGCATTCGGACGTTGGCGCCATCGGTGGCATGATCACCAACCCGGACGGCACGAAGGACCCCAGGGCGCGCCGCGGGACGCCTTCGCCCTCCGCCGCCATATATCACATGACGGGCCTGAGCCACATCTTCCCGCGCAGTCCTCGCTTCGGCAAATACAAGCTGACGTATCTGGATGACGAGCACGCGGTCGAGGTCGAAGCGCTCTCCGGTTGTTTCATGTGCGTGCGACGCGAGGCCATCGACCAGGTCGGGATGCTGGACGAAGCGTTCTTCATGTACGGTGAGGACCTGGATTGGAGCTACCGAATCCGGGCGGCCGGATGGAAAATCGTCTACGAACCGGCAGCCGAGATAGTGCATTTCGGCGGCGAGAGCACTCGCACCCTCCCGAAGCTGAGGCAGCTCTACGAGTTTCATCGTGCGATGCGTATTTTCGTCAGGAAGCACCTCGCCGAGCAGCGCAGCAAGCCGGTGGTCGCTCTGATAGAACTCGGCATCGTCGTTCGCGGCGTGGGTACTTACCTCTGGCGCCTGGCCCGCGCTGCGGCTATCCCCGTTTTCGACCTTCTCCTGCTGGCTGCCTCGCTTGCGGCGGCGTTCGGCGTACGCACCCTGACCGGCTGGGTGGTGCCCGATTTCCACCTCCGAGATTGGGCGCTCATCGGAGCGGTATTCGTCGGCGCGGGGTCTGTAGGCGTGTTGTTGACGAGCCTCTATGGAGGTGAACGCTCCAGCGGCGCCAGGGCATTGGTGGCAGCGGCTATCGGCGGCGCGGTGTGCGTCGTGGCGATATTCTTCATAAAGACGATTAACTTCTCTCGTATCGTTACGGGGTTGACGTGGGCTTTTGCCGGGCTTCTGGCAGCGGCCTGGCGCTCGGCAATCTACCGGCGTGCGCCGCGCCCAGAGAACCGGGTCCTCGTGCTTGGGTGCGGCGAGAAGGCCGCCGCTCTGCTGTCGATGCTGGCGGCGTCAACTGGTTCCTCGGCCCGCCGGTGCCAAATAGTCGGGCTGATCCGTGGAAGCGACGACCCCGCAGGGGGCGCGGCGGTAGGTGGGTATCCGGTTCTTGGCGATCTGAGCGATCTGCCTCTGCTGCTGCGTCGGCTGAAGGTCGACGAGTTGTTCGTGGCGTGGGAACACTACCGCTATAGCGACGTGCTTTCGCTCACTCGACGCGGAAGAGGTCCGCGCAGAATCAGGCTCATCCCTGACGACGTCGCGGAGGGCTCGGGTCAGTCGCCGGAAGACTGGCCCCTCATCAATCTGGACCGAGAAGATGGCGGCATCTGGGCTAAGTAGTGGCAATCGTTGGAGACGTCACCTCCTGTGGCTTGTTCCGGTCGTGGCAGTCGCGGTCATCTACGCCACCGACGCATTCGCTACGGCGCGGGGGATATACGCGCAGCTGCAGATCCTCACCGCGGTCATCCGGCTTGCGCGGGAAGTGCATGTGGATCCGGTCGACGTGGAGAAGCTCATGGGTGGAGCCATAGACGGTCTGCTCGACAAGCTCGATCCACACAGCAACTACATGCCTCCCGACGAGGCGAAGGATCTCGCGGAGAAGCTTAGGGGAGATTTCGGCGGCATCGGCATCACGTACAGCATCTTGGACGGTGCGCCCACGGTGATATCCACGATAGAGGGCGGACCCGCCGCCGGCGCCGGACTGCTGACAGGCGACAGAATAGTGCTCGTGGACGGCAGAACGACGGCCGACTGGCGAGACACCGAGGTACGGCAATACCTGCGCGGGGCGGTTGGCACCGACGTGGACGTCTCCCTCCAACGAGCCGGAACGCCCGAGCTGATCGAGGTCCGGATCACAAGGGGAACTATCCCGCTCGATAGCGTGCCGTACTCGTTCATGCTCAATGACTCCGCCGGGTACATACGCATAGCGAGGTTTGCTCGGACGACAGGGGATGAGGTCGAGGAGGCCCTTCGCGATCTCCTGTCGAAGCGCATGCGATACCTAATCATCGACCTGCGAGGCAACGGAGGTGGCGATCTCGACGCGGCCGTCCGCGTTTCGGACTACTTCCTCCGCGAAGGCAGCGTCGTGGTCTCTCAGCGCGGGCGATGGGCGGCGGCCAACAAATCGCACGACGCCACCGATGGCGAGTTGGAGATCGACGTGCCGGTGGTCGTGATGATCAACCGAGGCTCGGCGAGCGCGTCGGAGATAGTCTCGGGTGCGCTGCAGGATACCGACCGAGCGATCATCCTAGGTCAGCGCAGCTTCGGCAAGGGATTGGTGCAGCGGCCTTTCGATCTGAGCAGAAAAGTCAGCGGCGGCGGAGTCCTTCTGTTGACCGTTGCGCGGTATTATACTCCTACTGGAAGACTGATCCAGAGGGACTACAGCGATGGGGTGGCTCAGTACGTGCTCGAAGCACGGCACGGGTCGAACGAGGCAGAGCGCGACAGTACAGAGGGGCCGGCCTTTCTCACCCCGCTGGGCAGAACCGTATACGGTGGCGGTGGCATCCAGCCCGATCGCGAGACGACGCCCCCCGCAATGAATGCCACCGTGGCTAGGCTTGCCCGAAAGGCGGCGTTCTTCCGATTCGCGGACAGGCTGGTTCAGAACGGCGTCGCGTTCGGGGACGACCTGGAGAGCTTCGAGCGAGACTACGTGCTTAACGCGCAGACGTGGGACGAGTTCGTCGAGTTTGCGTGCCAAGCGGATTCAGGATTGAACAGGGATCGGATGTCCGGAGATCGGGCGGCAGTCGCGCCTCTGGTCAGAGCGGGGATCGCTGGTCGCGTCTGGGGACGCGAGGCGAGATATCGCCTCACCATCCTGATGGATTCGGAGATTGTCACGGCGGGCAGCCAGCTCATGCACGCGGCGTACTTGCTCGAGTCGGCCGCGGCGAAGCGATCTGAGTGACGCCAACATGCGAAGGCCCGCGAGCCGGCGCGGAGTAACGACGTGGATGGAGAAACCAAAGAGCAGCCAGATGAGCGTGAGCGATTGCAGACCGACGAGGAGCAATCGCTTCGCGAGCAAGTACGTCGGCAGCTCGAATCGACCCACTCCGGGGATACCCCCAAGGCCGGTGCCCATCGGGGAGCGGACACCACCCCGGAGCGCCGCAACGAACGCCTGAGGGTCATCCACGAAGAGGAAGACGCCTTCTACGCGAAGCTGGGTCTCCAACGACATCTCAACCATCGGGGTCAGTACGAGTGGCTCACCGCCGAGCAGATCGAACGGCGACGCAGGTCCGGCCGTGGAGGGCAGAGGCGCAGCAAGCACAAGCGTCCGTGGTACAGGCGGCTGGGCAAATACAGCAAACTGAACGTCGTGAGTTGGCTGACGGTGGTGGTGTTCCTCGGCATCGTGGTGATCGTCGACAGGATCGCCGACGCACCGTCGTACAACTATGAGATCGAGGTCCACTCGGTGCCCGAGGGTGCCGCGGTATACATCGACGGCCAGCCGACGAACCGGGCGACGAACGCCCGCATCGACCTGATGGAAGGCGGTGTACGTGTCGTCACCGTCTCGATGCCCGGATATCGGGCGATGCCATCGGAGAAGTCCGTGGAACTAACCCGAGACGATCTGGTCTCAGTCGCGTTCACACTCTATCGCCAAGCAACCGACTCGACCATCGAGTCGACTTCGCCCCGATGAAGACAGCCGACCCTGGGGCAATCGCACGAGCCGCCCACCTGTTCCGTGAGATATGGTCGACGGCGCCCGACCTGGTCGGGTCGGCGCCCGGACGCGTGAACCTGATCGGCGAGCATACCGACTACAACGACGGCTTCGTGTTGCCCATGGCGATCGACCGCCGCACCGCGTTGGCCATCGGCGCCGCCTCTTCGCAGGCCGGCTCCGGCTCACTGAGTCTCGTCTCGGAACGGCATCCCGTCGTCGTAACCGTCGACGCTCTGGCGGGCCAGGCGCTACGCGGCCCCGACGAGCGCACGTGGGCCAACTACGTGCTCGGCGTCTTCCGTGGCATCGCCGATCGAATGGGTGAGCAGCCGGCGGTCGATGGGCGGAACTCGTTTCGGATCGCGGTCGCAAGCGACGTGCCGATCGGGGCCGGCCTCAGCAGTTCGGCCGCACTTGAGGTCGCATCGGCCGTCTCGCTTCTCGGACTGCTGGGCGTCGACCTGCCGCGCGCCGACGTCGCGCTGGTCTGCCAGCAGGCCGAACACCGGTTCGCCGGCGTCAACTGCGGGATCATGGACCAGATGTCGAGCGTCATCGGCAACGCGGTCATGCTCGATTGCCGTTCGCTGGAGCCGCGGAAAGTCTCGCTGCCGAGCGACGCGTCGGTGCTGATTCTGGACTCCGGGATCCCGCGCGGCCTGTCGAGTTCGGCCTACAACGAACGCCGGGAGCAGTGCGAGCAGGGCGTGAAGTCGGTGCGCGAACACGGTGGCGACGATGGCGTCGTCGCGCTCCGAGACGTCACCCTCGACGCGCTGACGTCGGCGCGCCCGGGTATGTCGGACGTGGTGTTTCGGCGGTGTCGTCACGTGGTAACGGAGAATCGGCGCGTTGTGTCGGCTGCCGACGCGCTCGGCCGTGGCGACATGGCATCGCTCGGGAAGCTGATGGGCGAATCTCACGAGAGCATGCGCGACGACTACGAGATCAGCCTGCCGGACGTCGACGCGTTGGTGCGCTTTGCGGCTGAACCGACCGGGAGCTACGGCGCGCGCCTCACCGGCGCGGGATTCGGCGGCGCGGTTGTCGCGGTGGCGGAGACGAGCCTCGCCGAGGATGTGGCTTCCGACGTCATCGAACGCTATCGTAAGAAGACCGGCTGGCCCGGGTCGGCGTTTGCCGTCAGAAGCGAAGAGGGTGCGCGCGTCGATAGCGTGCGCTGAGCCGACCGGCAACGAGCCGTACGGCCGCTATGCCGAATATGGAAGGATCGCCCGCATGTCGTCCTGGAATGTCTATGTAACGCGCCGAATACCTGACGCGGGGCTTGAGGTGCTGACGCAAGCCGGAATCGACTTCGATATCAACCCCGACAATAGAGTGCTTTCCCGCGAGGAACTCCTCGATGCCGTGTGCGGCCGCGATGCGGTTCTCTGTCTGCTCACCGACACGATAGACGCCGAAATACTCGACGCAGCCGACGGCGCAGTCATATTCGCGAACTACGCAGTGGGCTTCAACAACGTGGACGTGCCGGCGGCGACTGAACGCGGCGTGCTCATATCCAACACGCCGGGCGTCCTGACGGAGACGACGGCCGATATGGCGTGGACGCTCATCATGGCGACGGCTCGTCGAATCGCCGAGGGCGACCGTTTCATCCGGGCGGGGAACTTCGACGGATGGGGGCCAATGATGCTGCTCGGCGTCGATGTTTTCGGCGCAACGCTCGGCATAGTCGGGCCGGGGCGTATCGGAACCGCGGTGGCGAAAAGAGCGGCGGGCTTCTCGATGGACGTTCTATTTGCCGGCCCCGACCCGAGCGAAGAGATGTTGGCCCTCGGTGCGCGCGAGGTCGGGCT
>CAZSJP010000011.1:0-21254 GCA_964606675.1 uncultured bacterium | reverse complement strand
ACGGCGGAAGGGATATCTGGAACGCGCGAAAGCCCATGCCGTGCGCGCAGTCAATCCGCTCGACGACTTGTGCCGTCGACATTCCTATGACGCCGACCATCGGTGAGACACCGTCCACCGACGTCTCATCCCGGAACACCGCTGCGATCTCGGCGAACTGACCGAGCGTCACGGCGTAGCCTTCGCCCGCCGTCCCGAAGATGTACATGTGTCGGAACCCGCGCGAGATCATCAACCGGATTTCATCTCGGAACACGTCCTCGATGAATCTCTGGCGGTCGTCCCAGGGGACTTCGCAACTCACGAGAATGGACTGCGGGTACCGCGTTGCCATCGTGCCCCCCGGTTCAGGCTTGGAGTTCGGCGGCCGCGGCGCGGTCTCGGCGCGGCCTGCCACGAGCGCCGCATTCTAGCGTAGAAGTTCGAGCCACAAGGCCCGGTAGTACTTCATGAACCTGATCGGCTCCGTGCTCTCGGGCACTTCGGCGAGGCAGTAGCCGGAGTAGCCGATGCCCCTCAACGACGCGAACAGATCCCGCCATGGGTACTCGGGGTTGGCCAGATCGGTGATGTGCACCAGCCCGATAGCGTGCTTCAGCATGTCGAAATGGGCACCTATCGAGCCGTCGGGCAGGCGGTCCTGCATGTTCGAGTTCCAGCACACCTTCGCGTTCGGATGGTCGGCCGCATCGATGATCGTCCGGATGTGCGGTGGGTGGCACGTGACGGCGCCATGCACTTCGAGCCGAATCTCGACGCCCAAATCGGCGGCATGCGCGGCGACCTCGCCCAGGGCGCGCCCGATCTGCTCCAGGGTCTGCTCTATCGGTATGCCCTTGTCTTCCTGGACACCGTTCGGACGAACCTTGACGCCCTCAGCGCCCACGTCGGCGGCGAGCTGCGTATACTCTTTCGTGCCCTCGATGTTCGACCGGACTTCGTCTTGGTCGATAGCGTGGTAATCGAATGCACTGCCGAGACCGGCCAGACCCACGGGCGAGTCCTCGAACGTGCGCTTGACCTCCGCGCGCTCGGCCGCCGTGAGGCCCACCTCTACGCCGTGGGCGTGCGTGGTTCGCAACTCGACCCCTTCGAATCCGGTTTCGATGCAGTTCGCGATGATCGTGGACACGTCCCAGTCTTTGGCGAGGTTGTACGTTACCAGGCCGAGTTTCATGGTGCTGCTCCTTGCTTGCTCTGCGAGTTGCGATTTCCTTCGTTCGATCCGGCGCCCTGCAGATCAGGCTGCCGCGCCGTATGGTGGCGACGTTCACCGTCCAAGTCGTAATCTCTCGCGCCGGTCGATAGGGGGCAACCGGTTCGACGCGCAAGGCCGCACCAAGGCGGCCCGGTCGACAAGCAGCGGGACTTGCCCCCGAACGCGGATTCGTCGTTCATCGTCGATGACAGAGCGCCGAGCCAGGAGCCGCAGCCGCCGCCGAGCGCGGAGACAGGTGGGCCAACGATGAAGATCACCGGACTCGAGTTCGTTACGGTCAGCGTACCCTTCACCGATGCCATTCAGGAGCACTGGGGGTGGGACTACCCGACAACCCTCATATGGGTGAGCACCGACGAGGGTATCACCGGCATCGGCGAGAGCAATTCGCTGAAGAGCAACATCACAGACCGCGCCGATGAGATATCTGCCCAGTACGTCGGCCGGAACCTGTGGGACCTCGACATCGCAACCGAGACATTCTCACTCCAGTGCGCGTTCTACGACATAGCCGCACAAGCCTTGGGCGTGCCGGCTCACAAGCTGTTCGGGCAGAAAGCGCGGGAGTCGGTCGAGCTTGCGTTCTGGTCGCCGCCAATGCCGCCTGAAGTGACGGCGTCCGAGGCCAGGAGAGGGCACGACATGGGCTTCCGCGTGCACAAGCTGAAGGCGCGGCCCGATACCATCGTCGAGACAGCCCGGCTCATGACCGAGGCGTGCGGCCCGGACTACATGATCAACGTCGACCCGAACATGACGTTCGTCGATCTGCCCACCGCATCGAGGCTGGCTAGGGAACTGGAGCCGTACCCGATCGAGGTGTACGAGGACCCGATGAAGGCAGACGACCTCTCATGGTACAAGCAGCTCCGCGCGAAGACGAACACCCCTGTCGCCCGACACCTCGGCGATCCTCGGCAGGTCTACACGTGGCTCAAGAACGAGGCGATCGATTGCTTCAACTGCGCCGGGAACGTGGCCGGAATGCGCGTGATGGACGGTATCGCGCAAGGCGCCGGCGTTCCGTTCTGGGGGCAGATGTTCGCCTTCGGCTCGTGCATCGCCTCGATGTTCGCGATCCACCTGGCGTCGACGCTGAAGAACTGCACGATGTCGATCGACGAGCTGCCGCACATCAGACTAGACGATCTCTCGGGCGGCACGCTCGCAATCGAGAATGGCGCGGTGACGGTGCCCGACGTTCCCGGGCTGGGCGTCACGCTCGACATGGACGCCGTCGAGAACTACCGCGTGAGGTGATAGGCGCGAGCTTGGCACGGGCGCGACTGCACGATCTGCGAGCGCACACCCATAGAGATACCGAGTCCGGTTTCGGCCGGCAGAGGACGTGAGCGATGGCGCGAACTACACTACCAAGGTTGACAAACTCCGACCAATGCTACTCATGGACGTCGGACAGACTCGGCGAACTGCTGGCCGAGGGCGACCGTGCACGTGCGGAGATAACCCCGGAGACTTGGCCCGATGAACGGAAGCAGCGCCGCGCGAGGCTCGCGCAGGTGCTCGTCCCCGATTGGCCGAAGCCCGATCCGAAGGTCACGTTCACCGGCACAATCGAGCGGTCGGCGTGGACGATACACAAGCTCATGTTCCAGTCGCTACCCGACTACTGGGTGACGGCGCACCTCTATCTGCCGCATGGCGTAACGGCGAATACGCCTGCGATGCTGGTCGCCTCCGGGCACATCCTGGAGGCCAAGTCGTACTCCGAGTACCATGGCATCAGCGAAGAGCTTGCGCGGCAGGGGATGGTCGTCCTGTCATTCGACCCGGTCTCCCAGGGCGAGCGAGTGCAGAACTGGAACCATCTTCGGGACGAGATCGATGTCGGCTGGGGTACTACCGAGCACGATTTCCTGGGCCTGAAAGCGCTGCTGGCGGGATGGCCGCTCGCGCAGGCAATCGTATGGGACGGCATGCGCGCGCTAGACGTGCTGCTGGCGCGGCCCGAGGTCGACCCGACGCGCGTGGGGATGTGCGGAGTCTCCGGCGGAGGGACCCAGACGACGTGGCAGCTTGCCGCCGACGACAGGCTCACTTGCGCCTCGCCGGCGTGCTTCATCACCGGCTGGCGCGAGCAGTTCGACGATCACCTCGGCGCCGACCCTGAGCAGCACCCATACCCCGTGATATCGTGGGGATGGGACCAGTGCGACGTGCTGCTGAGCTTCGCGCCCAAGCCGATCATGATTACCTGCGTCACCCAGGACTTCTTCCCCATCGAGGGGACGCGAACCACGCACCGCAAGCTCAGCGAGGTCTACGACCGCCTCGGCGTCGGTGGCAACGTCGCCATCAGCGAGACCGACATGGACCACGCCTACCACCCGCCGGTGCGAGAGGCGACCGTGAGATGGTTTGCGGAGCAGTTCGGCCTCGAGTACGACGAAGGCGGCCCGGCGAAGGATCCATGCGCGCCGGAGGAACTGCAGGTGACGCCGAGTGGCCAACTCTTCACGAGCGGATTCGGCTACACGCTCCACGACTGGATTGTGAAACGACGCCCCCACCCCGTTGGCGCGAACATGGGCGAGGAAACACGTCACCACCGCCTGCACTGGACGATCCGCAGGCGAGAGCTGCTGGAGGAACTTCTCGCAATTCCGAGCCGAAGGCCGAGCATCGGCGAACGGCGCGTCGGCGAACTGCCGCTGCCGGACGGTTCTGCCGAGCAGTGGATCGTCGAATCTGAGCCGGGTGTCGAGGTACCGGTGCTGCTGGCTCTCCCCACCGATGGCCAGCGTGGCGTAGTGTTGCATACCCACGAACTGGGCGCCGAGGTCGATTGGCAGCGGCACGATGGGCCGATGCACAAGCTGATGAAGGCCGGTTGGGCGGTCGTCTCGGTCGATCCGCGGGGAACCGGTCCATCGGTGCATGGCGAGGAGAGCAAGGCGCACAACCCCCGATTCGGCACCGAGCAGCACCTGACGTGGACCTGGACGATGATGGGCCGACCGCTGATCGGCCAGCGCGTGCTCGACCTGCTACAAGTCGAGGCGTGGGCATGCCACCAGACCGAGCTCGCAGGCCTGCCCGTAGCAGCCGTCGGAGCGGGCGCGGGAGCGATGTTGGCACTTCTCGCCGGCGCGCTGGACACGCGGATCGACCAGGTGGTAGCCTACGGCGGTCTCAGCGACTTCGGGCGAATGCTGACGGCGCGAACGGAAACGTGGGATGCCAGCGCAATTGTGCCCAACATGCTGCGATGGGGCGACCTTCCGCAGGTGGTCGCGCTCATCGCACCACGATCATGCACGCTGGTCGCCCCGGTCGACGCCGAGCGGCGGCCCGTGCCGATGATGAGAGCCAATAGCGCCTACCGCGCAGTTGAGAAGTTCTACGAGGCGTACGACGCGCCGACGTTCCACATCGTGGGCGCCGGCGAATGGCCTGAGCGGCTCGCGGTCGACTACTCCGAATGGCTGCACGAGTAGTAAGGGCGCGCTGCTGGGCGCCTACGGAGACACGATGGGCGCGTGGTACAGACGTAGGGGCGCAAGGCCTTGCGCCCCTACGTCTCCGATGCAACGAGGAGACGAACGCCGGTTGTAGGGACATGGCGTGCCATGTCCGGGCAGACATGAGTCTCCGCGTGCCCCCAGGGCGCGACAGGGGTGGCAACGCGGACGCAGAACCCGCGCGGGTGGCGGACGGCGCGGACGTTGCCGTCGGCCGACGTTGGGCGCATCTTTATATGTTTCCACGTTCTGTCGTCGGTTCCGAACCAGAGGTAGCAGCCATATGGCCGATCAGCGCGTCGAGCCGCGTCTCCTGCGGGGTTTTCGCGACTACCTGCCCGAGGACATGATTCCTCGGCAGAAGATGCTAACCACCATCGCCGACGTCTTCGAGCGACACGGGTTCGCCCCGCTGGCCACGCCCGCGCTCGAATACAGCGAGGTCGTGCTCGGCAAGTACGGCGTCGACGCGGAGAAACTACTCTTCCGCTTCGAGGACAACGGCGGCCGCGACGTTTGCATGCGGTACGAACTAACCGCGTCCCTGGCGCGAGTCGCCGCTCAGTACGGCCAACTGCCAAGGCCGTTCAAGGTCTACCAGATCGGCCCGGTCTGGCGCGCAGATCGTCCCGGTCAGGGGCGCTACCGCGAGTTCTACCAGTGCGACGTCGACATCGTCGGGTCTTCGGGCGTTCTGGCGGAATACGAATGTGTGCAGGTCGCCTACGATGTTCTGACGGCGCTCGGCGTCGAACGGTTCGTGGTCCGCATCGGCAATCGGATGCTGTTGGACGGGCTGGCGGCGATGCTCGGCTTCACCGGCGACGACCAGAAGCATACCGTCGGGCGGACGATAGACAAGTTGCCGAGCCAGGGCGAGCAGGTTGTCCGCGAACTGCTCGCCGGCGACGCAGGTCTGACGGACGGGCAGATCGACGACGTGTTCGGGCTGATCGGCATCAAGGGCGCAAACAGCGAGATCCTTGACGGTCTGCGCGATTACTTCGCTTCCACGCCGGCGGGTCTTGCAGGCGTCGACACACTGGACACGATACTCGGCTATGCGGCGGCGGCGGGCGTACCCGACGGATTCCTGCAGATCGACACGAGCATCGTGCGAGGCCTGGATTACTACACGGGCACCGTGTACGAGACGTTTCTCCTCGACATGCCCGATCTGGGCAGCGTGATGAGCGGCGGGCGGTACGACGGCTTGGTTGGCGTATTCACCGGGCGCGACATCCCGGCGGTCGGGATATCGGTAGGAATCGACCGACTTCTTGCCGGCCTCGCAGAGCTGGGCATGGTCGACTCTTCGTCGAGCGTCGCAGAGGTGTTGGTGACCGTTTTCGACGACTCGACCGCGTCGGCCTCGGTGTCGGTATCGAGCGCGCTGCGAAGCGAAGGGCTGGCCGTCGAGACGTCGCCCGAGCCTGGTAGACTGGGCAAGCAGTTCAAGTATGCCGACCGCAAGCGCATCCCGTTTGCCATAGTCATCGGACCCGATGAGATGGATGGCGGCACCCTGACCCTGCGCAGCATGACGACGGGCGAGCAGCACACGTGCGAGGGCGCCGGCGAAGCGGCAACCATCATCCGCGACTCCGCCGGTTCGTGACGCGTCCGGCGGCGGGTAGCCCGCCGCCGTTACCTACTCAGACGTCTGGTTTCGTCTGGCTTCGCCGTATTTCGCCGCCAGGACGAAGTAACGTGCGACGTCGGCCGCATTCGGATCGCTCAGCGACGCACGGCCTTTCATTGTCGCGACGATGCCCGACCATCTCTCGGCCGGATACTCTTGTGGCCAGTAGAATCTGTGGCAGCCGCCGCACCGCTGAGCCACCAACATCTTGCCGTTTCTCAGGTTTGCGATGGTGTCACCCTCTTCGGCCATCGCAACCAGGTCGTCCGGCACCGGCATATACCTCACAGTAGAAGCGCAAGCGGCCAACAACGCCACACACGCAAACGCGATGATCGGTCCTCTGGTCTTCATCTAGAACATCCATCCCATTCCGAAGTTGTACAGATTGCTCACGTCCTTGCGAAACTGATAGTCGGCTTTGAGAACCAACCCGGACACGGGGTAGAAACTCAGGCCCACCGTCCACTCTTCGCGGTCTCCCGCCGGATCCGCCGAGACGCCGCTCGGCATCTTGTACTGCGTGTCGTAGTCGTCGTATCGGGCGAACAGGGCTAGTTCGGCGCGGCCGAGCTTGCCCGGTCCACCAAGGCCGCGAAACAGCCACACACCGGCTTCGGCGGTCCATCCGAACATCTCGCCGGCGACGCCTTCGATCTCGCCCGTATCGTCCAGGATCTTCTCCGCGCCATCGACGATCTGGTGCGCGAACGCACCTCTGACCTCGAACTGGGGAAACAGGTACTCCGCATCGACCGCGTACATGAGCAAGCTACCGTCGACCCCAGGGTCGCCGCCCTTGTTGCCGTTGTCGATCCCACCGTAGTAGAGCGAGAGACCTATCTGCGCCGTCTGCCCCATCGAGAGCAGCCTCTCGGCCGCCGGACGCACGTCTAGCCGCAGGATTCCGGCCGGCTCGTTCAGGCTCGGCCGCTCCTTGAGCCGTCCGCCGCGAATGCCGTCCGTGGCGCCAAATGACGAGCCATCGAGCCCGGCGAGCACGTACGCACGGTAGCCGATGGTCGCTCCGTAGGAACCGAAAACGCCGGCGCCGTCCGAAAACCAGGTGCTCGGCACGATGTACTTGTAGAACGACGGGCGCTCGACGCCGAAGAACGTCGGCGGCTCGTGACGCTCGTTGACGATGCCCATCGGGATCAGCATCCTGCCGACACGAACGCCGAACGAGTTGCCGACGTTGAAGTCCATGAATGCCTGTTCGAGCGATATCTCGCCATTGCCGCCTTTGACGAACGCGTGCTCAATCTCCATCTCGGTGTTGAACTGCACCCACGGGGCAATCTGATGTCCGACGTAGAACACCAATCGGTGGATGTCGAACATGTCGCCGCCCGCATCCGCCGTGTAGTTGGCGTGCATCTCGCCGTATCCACCGAACGACCACGGCGATTGGGCTTCCGATTCGGCACTCGCGAGCAAAACAAGGGCGAACAGACCGGTCACGATTCTGCGACTTCCCACACTGAATCTCCCGAATTGCGTTGGAGGGTTCATGATTGGCAGATCATCTAAGGATTCTGATAATACTGCTATTGAGACTCAGTGTCAACGCACCCCCATACCTTTCCGATTGTCGCAACTCCCCGACGCGATGCCGGTGCCACGTCTCTCGCTCTCAGCGCCCGATGGGCGAGCGCAGGCGGACCCGGATCGTCTTGATCTCGAATGGCCGCATGCCGAACCGAACAGTGTCGCCGGTCGCAGGGATATCCTGCACGGCGTCCTCCATGAGGTTCACCTCTTCGGCCGATTCGACGCCCGCCGCGAACTCTACCGTAGCGCCTTCTACAGGCTCTCCCGCTGCTTCATACACTCGCAGAACGGCCGAGTCGCCATCGCCACGCTTGAGAGTCGAGGCGACGACGTTCGGGTGCGACACGCTGAGCACACCCCAGCGGCTGGGCAGCGAACCGGTGTGTGGCGCTGCGGTGCGCACCATGAGGGGGTTGTTGAACTCCATGCCGTCCCTGTAGGCCTTTGCCCCGCGCCAATCGCCGGCATGCGGCAGAAGCGCGTAATCGAAGCAGAACTCCTTCCCGAGTTCGAGGCCGGTGTCGGACGACATTCCGGGCTCGTAGCCCCCGCCGAAGCCGTAGGCGACGATCCGCGTGCTGCGCATGAGAGATAGCAGAATCGTGCCGTCGTCCGTGTTGTTGCCGGGAAGCCCCCTGTTCAGAAGGACAACGCCGCGTGCCCCGTCGGAGTGGTCGACCCAGTTCTGCGCCGGGAACTCTATGCCGTCGGGGCGCTCGATGGCTCCGAACGGGATCTCGTGCACGCTCGTGCCGCCGCCAATCGACGTGGGGAACATCGCTCGATACCTCACGAACGACTCGTTGTTGAGTATCGACGTCTGTATATCGAGGCGCGGCAGCCCATTATACACTCGCACACGCGTGCCGAACTCGCCGCCCGCGAACGCGTGGCGCACCGCGAACTCCGACACGACCCGCCCCGACGTCACAGCGCCAGGCTCGCCTGATTCGCCGTCGCTGAAGACCGCATCCGACGCGACGGGGTGCCGCTCCTTCATGGCGATGCGACTGCCCGCGTCGAGCGACCGATATGGCTCCCACAAATCGCCCTCGTCCGTCTCACGGGCAACCACGTTGGCCGGCCCGCCGAGCACGCTCCAGTCTTGCGCCTTGGCGACCAGTTTCGTGATCGCGCCGCCAGCCGGATCGAACTCGACGTGGTAGAGGTCGGTATCGACGTGGGGGTGGTGCTCGGAGACCGTGGCGGATGCCCCGGAACTCTCTGAGGCGGCAGGAACCAGATGGTAGACCGCATGCCCGAGAGCCGGCACGTCGCGAGCCACGAGTGCTACCTCGGCTTCGATCAGCGACCCGTCCTCGTTCCGTTCCGTGCGTAGCAGTTGCACGGGTACCTCTCTGCCGTCCGAGTCGACTGATTTCACGTCGCTGACGGCGCCACCGGCGAACCCCACGGTGGCGATAGCAATGTCGGTCCTCTCCCACGAGAGCGTGTTGTGGACCACGAGCGGTATGCCACCACCACGAGTGTCCACGCGCGAGGCGATGCGGCGAAGGCGACTATCTTCCTCGTCCTTCGCGATGGCGTGCGAGAAGTCGTACCCACGGACAGTGTCTTCGTAGACGCGGTCGGTCATCACGCCGGACATCAGGTCGTGCGCTTGATTGAACAGCATCGGCTCCCACGCGTCCCATAGCCGGTCATCGTCGGCCGGCTCGCCGAGCGCTCGCAGCGTCACGCCAAGTTTCTCGGCATTGGTGAGCCCTCGCTCAAGCTCCCGCGTGATCTGCTTGAGCTCGATTCGGCTGCTGTATATGCCCTGGAAGATCGGGTTGAACTCGCCGGTCACCACGGGCCGCTCCGACCCCGACGAGTCGATCGCAGCCTCGTAATCGGCCGGCGTTGCGATGCGCATCTCGAACGGCAGGTCGGAGTCGGCCGCCAACTGCCCGATCAACCTCGGTACGTGCTCTTCGGGCTGGCTGACGTCGGCCCCGCTGGCAGCGACACGCACCGCGCCCCGCGCAAACGGCTCCAGGCTGTCGAATCGCTCCTTGAAGAACTCCGCGAAGGCGTCGGCGTCATGCGGAGAGTGGTACGCGATGCCATATCCGTGGGGCAGCCAGTATGCGGCGACCTGAGTGCCGTCCAGCCCCTCCCAGAAGAACTCGGAGGGCACGTCCCAACTTGGGACGCCTCGGAAGAACCAGAGCGAGTCAAAGCCGGCTTGACGCAACAGTTGCGGCATCTGCGCATGGTGGCCGAACGTGTCGAGCAGCCAGCCGATGGTGACATCGACGCCGAGCTCGCGGCGGAAGTATCCCTTGCCGTACAGCACCTGCCGAACGAACGACTCGCCGCTGGGCATGTTGACGTCCAGCATCGAGTCGGTGCCCCCCACTATCGCGAGGCGTCCCTCGTCGACGTATCGGCGGAAGGCGTCGGCGTGCTCCGGGTAGCGTTCGAGGAATGGCTCCACGTAGCATGCCTGGTCGAGCGTGAACCGGTAGTCGGGGTATGCTTCAAGCAGTTGCATCGCGCGGAGTATGTGCGGCAGCCCAACATCGAGATAGGCATCGCGCGTCTTGAATACGGCGCCTTCCCAGTGCGTATGGGGTATCACGTAGAACACGTCTTTCGGGCTACTCGGATTCGCTGCCATCGGTGGCTCTCCCGACTGTGAGGTGCCGCATGATCCGCTTGCCGCGGACGCTTCCGACTCCGTTGATACTCAGTGTCGCCCCGGCTGTCAAGGCTGCCCGGCTAGTTCGCTACGCATGCCGGACTTGGAGAAGCGGGGGCCCGCTTGGTAGCGTTGTACCGAGGCCATGCCGCAGGGCTGCGTTACGGAGGACTCTCACATGAACTGGACCGACCTGCTAGAGGCCGAACTCGGCTTCACCTACAACGCCACCGAGCGCCTGATCGCGCTGGTGGGCGGCGAAGACCTCGAATGGAAGCCGGCCACGGGAACGAATTGGATGACCACCGGGCAACTGCTGCGACACATCCCCGACGCCTGCGGCGCCTGCTTCCGCGGGTTTGTGGCGGGCGATTGGGGGCTGCCCGAGGGTGTCACCCCGGACGACATGACTGTGGAGCAGATGCTGCCAACGGCGACCAACATGCCAACCGTGTCCAGCGTCGAAGAGGCGTTGGGGCTGTTGGCCGAGGACAAGAAGGTCGCGCTCGACATGCTCGCGGAATGCGACGAGCACCGGCTGACCACACAGGCGTCGCCCGCGCCGTGGGACCCGACGGAGATGATCCTGGGGCACAGGCTACTCCAGATGGTCGGTCATCTCGCCCAGCACAAGGCTCAGCTATTCTACTACTTGAAGCTCCAGGGGAATCCCGTGAACACCGGCCACTTATTCGGGATGTGACGCCGTCGGCGGTGCGGGCTGCGACCGTAGCGTCGCGCGCCAGACGATGGAGCCACGCATCTGAGGAGATCCTGCGATGCCACAGACACAGGGCGAATCGGCCCCCGGAATCGTGGCGATAGGGTCGGTTACGTCCGCCGGCAGGTTGAGTCTGAAGAAAGAGGTCAGGCAGCATCTGGGAGTTGACCGAGGGGCCGCGGTCTGGGTTGACGCATCCGATCAGGTGCTCCTCGGGAGAACAGGCGTGCGTGTCGAGCCGGACGCACGGGGCGGCATCGCGCTCCCTGAGGACGCGCGGGCACGGTTGGGCACCACCGGCAAGACCCATCTCGCATTCGTGCAGAGAGGCGATTCCCTCGCACTCAAGCGGTTTGAGGTCGAGCAGGCCGACGGAACCTGCGGCCGGCTGTACGACGTGGAGACAGACACAACCGTCATCAGGCGAACCGAGACGAGCCAGATGCCGGACGAACTGATTCCGGCCGCTACGGACCGGCTGCGCGGTACCCTGTTGCGCTCTAGCCCCAGGGGGTGGCTTGCCGGCCGACCCACGTTCGAGGCGTGGGTGTGTCGACGCCTCCGGAGATGGGCCGACGCAGACGACGAACGCGTTCGCAGAGACCTTGTCGACGAGAGGACAGGGCGCCAGAGCCCGGACGGATCGTGGGACGGCGACGTGTCGCTCACCTCCAGGAACCTGAGGGAGCTTGCGGGACTCGGACTGACCCACAGCGATCGACCGATGGCCTCCGGTGCCAAGTGGCTGCTCGCACGTGAGGAGTCGCGCCACAATCCCGGCATGTGGTTCCTGCACGACGAGCTGGTCGACGTGCAACGCCGCATCCGCGATGAAGCGGACCGAATGGACCGGGACAAAGAGCGCGGCACCCGTCCGAGATTCCGGGAGATCAAACGCTCGGAGCAGAGCCTCGTGGCTGCCGGCGACGCTCTGATCAGGAGGCCGTGCGGCCCTCGCATCATGTGGCCCAATGCCCTCGCGGTAGAAGCTCTGGTCGCTGCCGGGTACGAGGACTCCGATCGCGTATAGCGTGCGCTGTCATCGCTGAAGTGCAGGGAGTGGTGCGAGTGCGGCTACCAGGGCGGCTTGCAGGCAGATCGGGCCGGCGACGAGTATGTGGCTGCCTTCGAACGAGGCTGCGTCGAGGAGTTCCGCAGGTGCGGCGTTCGGTCCGACGAACACGCCCGGGAACTGCAGCGCGAGGCGTTGCTGGATGACGGCACCTACTCGCTCAGGCGCCCGGACCATATCCAGGGCTGTGAGGCGGCCACAACACGGGCACTGCACAACGTCCGCGACGATGCAGCACGGCGTCTGGCCGAGGCCCATCTCTGGCGGTTCGCGACCCGGCAGGACCCTGAGACGGGCCACTTCCCCGACGAGCGCTACGGTACCGGCCTCACCGAACTCGGGATTATCGATATGTTCGCGCGCTTCGACACACCGATCTCTCGCCTCGTCATTCTCCGAGCAGTACCGTGGATCGTTGAGGCCCAGAACGGAGACGGTTCGTGGGGCGCAGAGGGTCGGAGGGATGCTGAAACGCTCGCGGCGCTACGGTCGGTGAACACGGTCCGGGGCGATCTAGAGAGCGATTTCCTCCGACCCGGATGAGACAGCCGGCACCTGCCCACACGTGCCTGGCAGGCCACACGCGCGCCGGCCCGGAGGGCGCCAGCGCGATAGGAGACAGGCATGCATCCCGGCGACCGAGAGATACTCGACCACTTCGTTCGAACGCGCGAGCGAACGATCGAACTGGCGGAGCGCATCCCGAGCGACTTGTTGGCTCTTGAGTTCCAGGATTGGGGCGGCACGATCGGCAGGAACCTGCTGCACATCGCCGGCGGCGTCGATTGGTGGATGCACAACGTCATCGGAGACGGCATAGGCCCGGGACCAGATTACCGGACCGACGAAGACGGGGCTGTCGACGCACTGTGCGTTTCACGCGACCGACTACTCGCATTCTTCGCCGACGACAGTGATGCGATGGCGCGCGCGTACACGTTCGTGGACGAGGAGATGCGTCGGCAGGAAGAGGCCGACGGGAACGCGGCAACATGGGTCGGCCGCGAGTGGATCCACTACATCACCGACCACGAGACACACCATCGTGGGAAGATCGTGCTCGCGCTCAGGCAAGAGGAGTTCTCAGACTTCCCGTTCCTCCCGTAGGTCGGCAACGGGCGGGGAGAAGCCGCTCGCGCCTGGTGACGCGATCGACGCAGACCCGTTCGTCCTGGGACGGAGACAGGGGCGGTCCGGCTGTCGGGAGGCCTGGCGCGTGGGGCCTCGGCTTCGATCTTCGTATCCTTTGACATTCCGAATGCCCTCGGACATGAGCGGGCATGGGCTGGCCGGCGCGTCGCACGTGCTCACCGCCGGTGGTAGTGGACCATAGCCCACCGCACTACAACACCATAGGAGACCCTAGATGACGACTATGCAGAAGCTCACGCTGACCGTCGCGGCAGTCATCATGCTGGTATCAAGCGTCAACGCCCAGGAAGCCGAGACGCTCATCGGCCCCGGCACCGACTTCGGATATGCCTTCGTCGTCGACCTGAAGACCAGTTCGATCCAGGACGAACTCGGCACGCTGATCGGGATCGGCGGCGGCGTGATCGTGAATCGCTCGACGCTGCTAGGCCTCACCGTGGGCGCCAACGTCAGCCATCCGAAGGTGAACTACAGCTACTTCGGCCTGCTGGCCCAATACTCGCTCAACCCGAACAAGGCTGTCCATTACAGCGGACAGGTCCTGCTGGCCGGCGGGTCGACGAAGGACTACGAGCAGAAGAAGTCAAGCCTGATGGACAACTTCCTGAACACCACGGGCGCGGGGTTCTACCTCATCGAGCCGGGAGTGAACGTCGAGCTGAACCTCACGGGCTTCACCAGGCTTGTCGCGGGCGTCAGCTACAGGATCGTTACCGGGCTGAACGCAGACAGCGAGCACGTCAAGACAACGGGCATCACCAACTCCGACCTCAGCGGGCTGAACGTCAATATCGGAGTGAAGCTAGGGACGTACTGATCGGTCGCTGGCCGGGTTCGCGAGTTCTCACGCGCTTGGGGGATACGCCATGCCGATACCGAAGAGCAGGCAGGCTCTCGATACGGACCTGAAGAAGAGCCTGTCGATGGGCCTTGACGAGTGCCACATCGCGCTCAGGGAGTCGTATGCCGACCTTGTCGACGAGCACTTCTGGCAGCATGGGCTGGAAGGCAGGCACAACGTTGTCACCGTGGTGATGCACTGCCTCCAGCAGCACGACGAGTTCAACGGGCACTTGCAGCGCACACGCGCGGTACCGGCGAGGCACGAGTGGCAGTTCATGGAGCATGAGGAGCGGTTCAAGCTGTGGGGAATACCGCCAGAAACGCTACCCAAGCCCGGCGACACGTTCCCGCGTGTCGAAGAGGTACTCCGCTCGCACGACGAGCTCCATGGGCACATGATTGAGAACATCGGCGCTCTGACGGAAGACGAGCTGGTCGCGAACGGCGTCGGGCAATGGCCCCGGTTGTGCGACATGTTCTTCCGGGGGACGTACCACGTCAACGCGCACATCCGACAGATCTGGCTCCTACGGGGCGCGATGGGAGTGCTCGGGGCGTTCCCGCAGCAGCACTACGCGTAGGGTAGCACGGCCGCAGCGAGGGGCGAGCGTCACTTGCGGTCGAGCAACCGCCGCACGGCATCGAGAAGCGTTCCGGGAGGGATGGGCTTGCCCAGGAACTCGACCCCCTCGGCCCTGAGACCAGGGGGCATGGCTTCGGCCTCGGCGTACCCGGAGATCAGCAGCACGCGCATTTCGGGACGTGCCTGGCGCAGTTTTGCCGCAAGCTCGGGTCCGCGCATCCCACGCATCACCACGTCGCTCAGAAGTAGATCGATCTTGCCGTCGTAGTTCTCGCCGATCGGCAACGCTTCGGCTGCGCTGGCCGTCTCGAGCACGGTGTAGCCGGCATCTCTAAGCACTACCGCCATGAACTGCCGCACCGTATGCTCGTCCTCTACGAATAGAATCGTCTCAGTTCCGTCACGGTCCCTGGAGGGCATGGGTGCCTCTGTCGCGACGGAATCGGTGACCTTTGGGAAGTAGAGCCGGAACGTCGTGCCCACGCCTGGAGTGCTCTCTACGTCAACCGCGCCGGCGCTCTGCTTGACGAATCCATATACCATCGAAAGCCCGAGGCCGGTGCCCTTGCCGCTCTCTTTGGTGGTGAAGAACGGCTCGAATATCTGGCCCAATGTCTCTTCGTCCATACCAGTTCCATCGTCGCCGACGGACAGCATCACGTATTTGCCCGGCTCAACCGCCGGGCGCCTGCGCACATACGAATCGTCCGCATCCAGGTCTTCGGCGGAGATCGTCATCGTGCCACCGGCCGGCATGGCATCGCGAGCGTTGATCGCCAGGTTCATTATGGCTTGCTCTAGCTGAGATCTGTCGGCTCTTACGCACCCGGCCGATCCCGGCATGCGCCGCCTCACCTCTATGTGCTCCCCGACCAACCTTGCCAGCGGGCTGCGCATGGTCGCCATGACATCGTCGAGGTCGAGCACTTGCGGCCGCAGAACCTGCTTCCGACTGAACGCGAGCAACTGGCTGGTGAGCTTCCCCGCGCGGTCGCCGGCGCGGTATATCTCATCGAAGGCATCGCGACTCGGATCGCCTTCGGCCAGCTTGGCCAACTGGAGCTGCGAGTAGCCCATGATGACCATGAGCTGGTTGTTGAAGTCGTGGGCGACTCCGCCGGCGAGCAGACCGACGGCTTCCATCTTCTGCGCTTGCAGGAACTGCAGCTCCAACTGCCGGCGTTCCGTGATGTCCTGAATGCTGACGGTACGGTACAGGACTTCGCCCTGCTCGTCCTTCACTGCAGTCACCTCGTGCACTGCCGGGAACGTGGTGCCGTCTTTGCGAACGTGCATCAGCTCGAAAGTGTGGTGACCGTCTCGATGGGCTATCTCAATATGCCCCGCCACCTCGGCGCGGTCATCCGGGGCATAGACGTCCAGGATAGGTGTGCCCGTCAGTTCTTCGACGTCGTAGCCGTGCATTCTGGCAAAGGCCGGGTTCACGAGATCGATCGAGTTCCCGTCGGAACTGCCGACGGCTATGCCCCAGCCCGCGTGCTCGAAGATATGCCCCCATTTGCGCAGGCTCTCGGCCGCATCCCTCTGCTCGGTCATGTCGCGAACGGTGGTCACCCGGACGGCCCGGCCATGGTATGGGATAGCTCTACCGCACGTCTCGATGGGAAAACTCGATCCGTCCGACCTGAGGGCGGTCTGCTCGTACGGCTGCTCGTACCCGTCCCGTATGTTCCTCTCCACCAGCGCCCGGCATTCCGGTGTGACGAACTGCATCGGCGACTTCCCGACCATGTCGTCGAGCTCAATGCGGTACATCTCCAAGATGGCTTCGTTGACATCGACGACGATGCCTCTTTCGGTGATGACAACACCTTCGCGAGATGCCTCGGAAAGCCTGCGGAAGCGTTCCTCGCTATACCGCAGTTCCTCCTCGGCACGCTTGCGCTCTGTGATGTCCTGCGCGATCCCCGCGAACCGGTACGCAACCCCAAGCTCGTCCCTGACGGGGTACGCAGTGTCTCGAATCCATCGGACAGAGCCGTCGGGGCGAGTGATTCGGTATTCTAGCACGTTCGGCCACGCACAGGTTTGCCCGGCTCTCGCCTCGACACGAGCGACAACGCCCTCGCGATCGTCATCGAGCACCGCGTCGATCCACGAACGAGCGCTATCGAGCAGGCTCTGACACGACCTTCCCAACACCCTTTCGTATGCGGGGCTTACGTAGAAGACCTTGTTCCAGTCAGGCGCCCCGATCCAGAAGACATCCCCGATATTCTCCGCGAGTTGGCGGAAGCGCTCCTCGCTCTGCCGAAGTTCCTCCGCAGCTTCCTTCTTCTCTGTGATGTCCCGAACGACCTCGATAGCCTTGTCTACGGTGCCGTCCGAATCGGGTAGCGGCGCAGACATCAGTTCGTAGTGCCTGCCGTCCCTGGCCAACAGCTCCACGCTCTGTACCGAGTTCGTTTCTATCGCTGCGACCATGGGGCACCGCTCGCACGGCTCGTCCTGCCCCATGTAGGTTGCGTAGCACAGGCGCCCGGCGGCGTCGCCGAAGCGGTCCGTAAGCAGCTTGTTCTGCGACAGGATCGTGTGGTCCGACCGCACGATATCGACGCCAATGCCGGTGCGGGTCAGACCGTCCATCAGTGCCTGCAGCGTGTCGTGCTCAGCCCTGAGCGCCTGCTCCGCGCGCATTCGCTCGGTCACGTCATGCATCGTCACAACGACCGCGGTCACTACGCCGGAGTCGTCGAATTGGGGCGCGGCACTCACGGAGAGCATGGCCCGACTGCCGTCCGGGCGCTCAATCGCGTAGCGCACGTCGTAGACCGGGCCACCGGTCCGGAGTACGCGCCGGACTGCCTTATCCTCCTCGGGAAAGGGCTGGCCGTCGTAGTCGGTGATGCGCCATTCGGTCTCGTCGTAGAAGGGCTGCGCTGGATCTCGCTTGGCCAGGCCAACCAGTCCTTCCGCTCGGCTGTTGGCAAACATGACCCGCCCCTGGGGATCAACCACCAATATCGCCGCCGGGCTGGTCTGCATCACGCCTTGGCGGAACTCGCTCTCGCGCCTCAGCGCCTCCTCGGCGCGCTTGCGCTCGGTGATATCTCTCGCGACCCCCTGCGCGCCGACGTATGTGTCCGTCGACGGCGCACCACCGAAGTAGATCGCTCGCGAGTCCACCAGCAGCAAGGGGTCTACGTCTACGCCGCGCGATACCAGTTCGAACGACCTCCACTCGGCAGTACGCGCCAGAAGCCTGATCTCGAGGGTTCTTGTGCGCCTATCTCCTGCACGGCGCTCATTGATCTGGTACGCGGCCTTCGCGCGGTCATCGGGATGGATGATGTCGAAGACGCTGGCGCCGATGAGTTCGTCGGGATCGTATCCGTACCGACGCACGGCGTCGTTGACGAACGTCAGCGCGCCGTTGGCATCGACGCGATACACGATGTCCGGCAACTCCTGCACAACGGAGTCGAGCAGCCTCTCTCGCTCGGTCTGTCTCTTCGCCGTGACGTCGACCCCGGTCAGGGCGGTACCTTGCGACCCATCGCCCGGGTCTACGCGCACTGCACTGAGTTGGACAACGATCACCACCCCATCCGAACGCGCCCATCTCGCTAGGACAGCTGCCGATCCGCTCTCCGCGAGCTGACGCTCGATCTCCCGCTTGGCGTTCTCGTGATCCTCATCATCCGCGTAGAGCACGCGCGCGCCTTGCCCGGTCAGTTCCTCTTGCGCGCGACCAAGCATCGCACAGAGGCCCTCGTCGGCTTGGGCCAGGGCGTCCTGAACGACGATCGCCATGCCGATCTGCAGGCGCTTGATGTCTGTGCTCGCCGGCTTCGTCATCGGATCGCCCGTGAACCGTCCATGTGCCTGGCAGCTTCGTCAGGGCCACGGCAACCGGCGTGCCCTGCCTCGTGCAGCCTTGTAGTGGTCGTCCCGTTCAGCCAATCGCCAGACGGCCACGGCATGCAGACAAGAATATATTACATGCTGGGGGTGCCGCCAACGAGTGGCAGACTATCCGACACGTGATAGCTGTCACTCAGATTCGAGAACACCACCACCGAACGCTCTGCGGCGTAGCAAGAAGAAAGCCCCGCCGGTCTTGCCGGCCTGGGCGGAAGCTACTTCGCCTTGCGGCGCGAAAGCTCGATCCCCGTCAGCATGTACGCTTCGGTTACACCGGCTCGGAGCGACCCACGGGTTCGCAGAGCGCTGAAATCGACGTTGAGCGTCGCGAGTGTCTGCGCGGCTGCCGGACCGAATCCGGTGACGATGACCTCCGCGCCGAGGACCCGTGCGGCTTCAACGGTCCTCAGTATGTTCCGCGCAACGGCTGTGTCGACCACTGGAACGCCCGTCACGTCGAGAATGGCGACCTCCGCCTCCGTGGCCGCGATCTCCCCCAGCAACCTGTCGATCACTTGTGCGGCGCGCTCGGAATCCATGACTCCCACCAGCGGCAGGAGCAGCACGCCTTCTGAGATCGAGATGACCGGGGTGGACATCTCCATGATCGCCTCGTTCTGGAGGAGCATCGCTTCCTCGGCGCGTTTCCGCTCGGTGACGTCCTGCGCTATCATCGCCAGACGGTCCGTCGATCCGGATTCGTCCGCCAACGGGAAGATGCTCGCCAGTACCTCGACGTGGCCGCCGTCGCGGGTCACATGGCGAGCCTCCCCCTGCCATCCACCCGCCAGAGCTTGGGCGAGCACGTCGCCGGGGCCGGTCTCGCCGTCGTCGGCCCAGATCGCCGCCAACTCAACCCCCGACAGATCGGCGTCGCCCGTATCGTATCCTAGCATTCCGTGCCAGGCGGCGTTTCCGTAGGAGATCACTCCGTCGGCGCTCATCAGGCCGATGCTGTCGGTGGCGTTCTCGGTGATGGCACGAAACGTCGCCATCTCGGCTTCGGCCGCCCTGCGAGCCGTGATATTGCCGAGAAACAGGCAGATCTTGTCGCTTTCGGCTCTGCTCACTCTGACCTTGAACGCTCCCGAAATCCAGCCATCCTCGCCCGCGACCGTCTCCTGCTCGAACACCTCACCTGTTGCGGCCACCTGCAGGCACTGCTCGGTGAGACCGTGCTGCGCTGCGAGCGGGAACAAGTCGTCGAGGCTGCGCCCCAGCCAACTCGAGGGGTCGAGGCCGGCCTGAAGTGCCGCGTCGCGGTTGCCACACAGGAGCGTCAGCGATCCGGAAGGTTCATGCTGAAAGATCATTACCGCAGCTGGAATCGATTCGACGAAATCAGGTCCCAATGCGACCTCGGCGTTCGCTCGCGCGGACGCGCCGGTACCGGTCTCAACACCCATGGCTTGGCTCCATCGATCTGCTCCGTTCGCAATCGCGCCGCCGCAGTGCCGGTCTCGGGGCGAGCGGTTCGCCCGTCTACCCACATGCCGCAGCGACGCCCTCAGCCATCGTGCAACAACCGCAAAGGTCGTGCCACGGGCCCGCCAGTTGCAGCGGCCGCAACCTCGCAGCGCCCGATCCATCGGCCACGGAAACGGCGTCGACCTCCGTACAGCCCTCCGCACCCGTGCCGCCCACGCCCAGCCGTGTCATGCCGGTCGTCGTTGTGGCGGACAAATTGGCGCTACGGATCGACCAACCCGAACGGCAAAGGCCCCGCTCGAATCGCCACCGATCCGCGCAGGGCCCTACTTGTATGATTCTCCCGGTTCGGGTTCAGGCGGATATCACTTGAGCAACACCATCCCGACCGCCCGAACGCGGCTTGCCCTGTCGCCGCCGGTCTCTTGGGTCTCCAGCCTCGCTATGTACAGACCGGACGCCGCCTGCGTACCGGTTTCAGTAAGTCCGTCCCACGTGTGGGCGTAGAATCCGGCCGGCTGTTCGGCATCGACGAGCACGCGCACCTCCTGTCCGAACGCGTTGTACACGACCAGCCTGACCCGGGATGCAGACGGTATCTCATACTGCATCTGCGTTGACGGATTGAATGGGTTCGGCACGTTCTGGTGCAGAGCCACAACCCGCGGCATGGCCGCTACGACGTTCAGCGGCCCGAAGTAGGTCTGCTGACCGGACTCCTCGATCGCCTCGAGTCGGTAAGCGTATTGCACTCCCGGCACTGCGGTCGCGTCGGTGTAGGTGTAGCTCGGCCCGCCCGCGACCGGCCCACCGGAGATGCGCACGTAATCGTCGCCACGGCTGGAGCGCCACAGGTGGAAAGCTGGCGTCCGGCCTGACGCCGTTGGCTCCCAGCTCACTCGTATCGCTCTGGGCATCGCCTGAGCCGTGTACGCCGACAGCCGCACCGCTGAGACCTTGAATGCCGTGTCGATCTCGACCGGCACCGGCGCGCTCCAGGCGACGCCGCGGCCGTCCGAGGTCGCGCAC
>CAZSJP010000010.1:1865-21264 GCA_964606675.1 uncultured bacterium | reverse complement strand
GAGGATCACCTCGATACCGGCCTGGGTGGCCGCCTGGGTCAATCCCTTGCCCATCGTTCCGCCACCTATGACGGCGATCTGACTGACGGCATCGGCGGTGTCGGCGGCGTCGCCTCCAGCCTGGGTCAGGCCGAGAGACTCAAGCGAATCGGGCTTTGCGTCCTCCACTGTACCGGCTCCTGTGTGTCGAGGGCTGCTATGCTATGGTGAGCTATCGGGCCGGATACGAACGCGATTCCGTCCACGGCGGGCTCCGTCGGTGGCGCGCTCAGACGGTGTCGAAGTGGCTGAAGAAGAAAGACGTCTCCCTCTCGGCGCTCTCGGCGCTGTCGCTCGCGTGCACCGCGTTGGCTTGGGTGTCGGTTCCGAACTCAGCGCGGATCGTCCCGGCCTCGGCCTCGCGGGAATCGGTTGCGCCGACGAGCGCGCGAAGTGTCGTCACGGCATCGTTGCGCTGGAGGCACAGCGCCGTGATAGGGCCGCCGGTCATGAACTCGACAAGCTTGCCGTAGAACGGCTTCTCTGCGTGCTCACGATAGAACGCTCTCGCCTGGCTCTCTTTCAGCCACAGCATCCGCATCGCCCGGATCACGAACCCACGGGACTGCACGCACGTGATGATCTTTCCCGTCGCTCCCGCTGCGGTGGCATCGGGCTTTATCAGCATCAGTGTCTTTTCCACAAGTGCTCCCCTGCAAGCATATTCCGCGCGTACCTTCTAAAGCACGCTCTTGACTGTACTTCCCAGCACTGCCGGGTTGTCGCAAACGGTGATCCCGGCTTCTGTCAGGGCGGCCATCTTCTCGTCCGCCGTTCCGTGGCCGCCAGAGATGATAGCCCCGGCGTGGCCCATCCGTTTGCCGGGCGGGGCCGTGCGGCCCGCGATGAAGCCGACCACCGGCTTGCTGCCGTGTTCCTTCACCCACTGCGCCGCTTCTTCTTCCGCGCTGCCGCCGATCTCGCCGATCATCAAGATCGCGTCGGTGCCTGGGTCCGCATCGAAAAGCTCAAGCGCGTCGCGATGCGTCGTGCCGATGATCGGGTCGCCGCCGATTCCGATGCAGGTCGATTGCCCCAGGCCGTGGTTGGTGAGCTGGTACACCGCTTCGTACGTGAGCGTGCCGCTTCGCGAGACAACGCCCACGTTCCCGGCCTTGTGTATGAAACCGGGCATGATCCCGACCTTCGCCCCGCCCGGCGATATGACGCCGGGACAGTTCGGGCCGATGAGCGTCGTCTTCGAGCCACGCAGATACTCTCGCACGCGCAACATGTCGAGCGTCGGTATGCCTTCGGTGATGCACACCACGCACGCGACGCCCGCGCCAGCGGCCTCCATTATCGCATCGGCGGCGAAAGCGGCCGGCACGAAGATGACCGAGACGTTTCCGCCGGTTTCCTTCACTGCTTCGGCCATAGTATCGAACACCGGCACGTCCAGGGCCGTCTGCCCGCCCTTGCCGGGCACCACGCCACCTACGACGTTCGTGCCGTATTCTATCATCTGGCTCGCGTGAAACGACCCTTCGCCGCCGGTGATGCCCTGCACCAACACGCGGCTTTCACTGCCGACCAGTACGCTCATCGGGCGTCCTTTCGAGTATCCGGTATCAGGTGCCTGTGGCCTGTGCGACTACTTTCTCGGCTGCGTCCTGAAGGCTCTCGCCGACCGAGAACGCGAGGCCCGAATCGCGGAGAATCTGGCCGGCCTCGTCGGCGTTCGTGCCCTCCAGCCTGACGACTATCGGCGTCTCTACGCCGAGATCGTTCACCGCCTGGATCACCCCGCTGGCAACCCGGTCGCATCGCACGATCCCGCCGAATATGTTGATCAGAACGGCCTTCACATTGTGGTCGGAGAGGATGATCCTGAAGCCGTTCCTGATCGAGTCGACGTTCGCACCACCGCCAACGTCGAGGAAGTTCGCGGGTTCGCCGCCGGCCAGCTTGATTATGTCCATCGTGGCCATGGCCAGCCCTGCCCCGTTGACCATGCAGCCGACGTTGCCTTCGAGCTTGATGTAGTTCAGACCGTATTCGCTCGCCTCGAGCTCCAGCGGCTCCTCCTCATCCGGGTCGAGCCATCCGGCCAGTTCGGCGTGCCGGCCAAGCGCGTTGTCGTCGATGTTGATCTTCGCATCCAGTGCGAGTAGCCTGCCGTCGCTGGTCACCGCAAGTGGGTTGATCTCCGCCAACGACGCGTCCACACCCACGTAGAGTTCGTAGAGGTTGAGAAGGAACTTCGTGGCCGGCCTTATGTGTTCGGCTCCCAGGTCCAGTCCGTACGCTAGGTTGCGGGCCTGATACGCGGCCAGGCCCACCCGGGGGTCGACTGTCTCTTTCAGGATCTTCTCCGGACGGCTGGCGGCGACTTCTTCGATCTCGACACCGCCCTCGGTGGAAGCCATCATCACGAGCTTCGCCTGTGCCCTGTCGAGGGTAAGCCCGACGTAGAGCTCCCGATCGATATCGACGCCTTCCTGGACGTAGACTTTGTTCACGACGCGGCCCTCGGGGCCCGTCTGAGGCGTCACAAGCGTCATTCCGAGGATCTTGCCGGCGAGCTCCTCGACTTCGGCGGGCGTCTTCGCCAGCTTGATGCCGCCCCCTTTGCCCCGGCCGCCGGCGTGGATTTGCGCCTTCACGACGAACAGATCGCAGCCCATGGCGTCAGCCGCCGCACGCGCCTCGGCGGGCATCGCCGCAACCGTGCCGCTGGTGGTGGCGACGTCGTAGCGCGCCAGAAGCTCCTTGGCCTGATACTCATGGATCTTCATGGATTCCGTTCCGTGGGAGTGGGCCGTAGTCGATGTGGTGCGTCAGTCGAAACAAAGGTACCGGAGCGCGTCGGGAGCGTCAATCGGCGCGGTGAGTTGCGGCGCACGAAGCCAGGCGTGTGTCGGTGTCCTGTCATCGGACCCGCCGCTTCCGTATTTTCATGGCTGCCCACACCGTGCGGGCGCCTTCGCGCCCAAGGAGCACCAAGGAATGCCTGACGAACTCGAAAATGCGCCACTCGACATGCCAAGCGACGAGAGCGCCCCACCCGCAAAGGATGAACCTGACACACGGCTTGCCATGCGGAAAGTGGCCCCGCATGGCGGCACTTCGGATGGCGCGCCACAGTCCCAGCCGCCGCCCACTCATTGGGTGTACCTTCACGGCTTCGCATCGAGCCCGCACTCGCACAAAGCTCGGTTCTTCCGACAGCGATGCACGTCGGCGGGCTTGAGCCTCGCGGTTCCGGATCTGAACGTACCGTCGGTCCCGGACATGACCATGACGGCCATGCTGAAGACGATCGACGAGACGATCGCCGGATTCCCCGAAGGCTCGACGGTCGGCATCATCGGGTCCGATCTCGGCGGCCTGCTCGCGATTCTTACGGCCGGCAAGACGCGCAGCGTGCAACGGCTTCTACTGCTGGCTCCTGTGACGAAGCTCTTCCGTCAGTATCACCTCGGCCTCGGGCAGACAGGGGTACGGCGGTGGAAGAAGGTCGGTACTGCCGAGTTCCAGCACCACGGCATTGGTGGCAAGGTCCGCGTTGGCGCCCAGTTCGTGGCCGATGCGCGGCAATACGACGAAGGCGCGTGGCGGATGGATACGCCCATCGCCATCGTGCACGGCTCTCGAGACGAGGTAATCGACCCCAATCTGAGCATGCAGTACGCACGCGCAAACAAGAATGCGACCCTTGAGATCGTCGACGACGATCACTCCCTCGCCACAAGTTGTACGCAGATATGGGAGTGGCTCTGGCGAGACATTCGCCCGCGGAGATAGCCGGCCAGGCCGCGGCGCGCACCTTGGGGGATTCCGTTCGTTCCGCCGAGCGCCGGTCGTAGCAGGTGCGAGGGCGGCGCACTCGCACCCCCTTGTCGCGTCTTGACCTTCCCCTATATTCGTGATACACCGATGGGATCTCCATGCTATCGAGCCGCTGAGGAGAGCGCCACACCATGATCGCATGCCCCCAGTGCGGTACCGAGAATGCCGACACGCTGAGATTCTGTGGCGAATGTGGCCAGAAGCTACCAACAACCTTGGAAGACATGCTCGACGCCGCCGAGACGATCATCGGCGAGCCACCGAAGGCCGTTCTCGGCGGTAGATATGTACTCGTCGAGGAGATCGGCCGCGGCGGCATGGGAATCGTCCATCGCGCGCGCGACCGGCAACTCGACACCGATATCGCCGTCAAGCTGCTCCCGCCAGAGCCTGGCCAGAGCAGCCGCGCCATAGCCAGCCTGAAGAAAGAGGCGCTTGCGGCGATGCGTAGGGCGCACCCGAACATCTTGCGCCTCTTCAACTTCGAGGAGACCGCCGAGGCGCGGTTCATCACGATGGAGTACATCGACGGGCCTACGTTGCTCAGAGTGCTCGACGACGCTCCCGATGGCCGGGTCGATCTTGCGACCGTGCAGTCGTACGCGAAAGGGATCTGTGCCGCCATCGGATACGCGCACAGTCAGAAGGTCGTTCACCAGGACATAAAACCCGCCAACATCATGCTCACTTCCGATGGCGCAGTGAAAGTTACCGACTTCGGCATCGCTTTCATTGTGCGCGACACGGTCTCTCGCATGACGAGCCAGCAGACGGCGGGCACGTTGCTCTACATGGCGCCCGATCTGCATCAGGGCGGCAAGGGTACCGCATCGAGCGACCAATACGCCATCGGTGTGCTTGTCTACGAACTCCTGACCGGCGAACCCCCGTTCGTGCGCGGCAACGTGACATTCCAGCATATCAACACGCTGCCGGAGCCAATAGAAGGCGTGCCCGATCATATCAACCACGCGATCCAGCGCGCGCTGGCCAAGAACCCGGACGACCGGTGGCCCTCGGTGGAGGAGTTCGGCGAGGCGTTTGCCCAGCGGATCGACGTCTCCCGACGCGACGGTCTGCTGACGGACGCCCGCGCGCTCAGAGCAGGCGGCAACCGGCCCGAGGCGAGGACGGCGTACGAAGCAGCGCTCGAAGTCGATCCGGAGTCTGACGAGGCACACAACGCCATCCGCGACCTGGAAGCGGAGATCGCCAAAGAGAGCGCGGATAAGGAGCGGCGACGGCAAGAAGCCGACGAGCGAGCGGCCGCCGCGAGGCGAGAACTGGAAGAGGCGCGCGCGACAGAGCGGGAGAAGGCCGAGGAGGAACGTCGACAGGCAGAGCGGCAAGCCGTGCGGGACGAAGAAGAGGCCGAGCCGCCACCGCACGAGCCGAAACCCCGCAGTTCGCGTGCTGCCATCCTCTGGTCTGTCCTGGCTGTCCTGGCGTTGGGCATCGGTGGCGTTATATGCAACGAGCAGGTAGAGAAGGCCAAGCGCCAGGCCCAAACGGCGCAGCGACAGCGAGAGCAGGCACAACAGCAGGCCGAAGAGGCGCAGCGCCGGGGGACTATCGCCGACCTGACGCGCCGGATCGAGGCCGCAATCGCTCAGCAGAAATGGAGCGAAGCCGAACGGCAGGTGCGGAACCTGCGAAGCTACGACCGGTCGGCAGCAGATCGCTACACGACGCAGATCGCTCAGGGACGACAGGTTGCCCAGCAAGCCGCCGATGAGGCCCGGAGACAGAGGGAGCAGGCTCAACGCCAGGCCCAGGCGGCCCAGCAGCAGAGAGAGCAGGCACAACAACAGGCTGAAGAGGCGCAGCAACAGAGCCGGATCGCCGACCTGAAGCGCCAGATCGAGGTCGCCATCGCGCGGAAGGAGTGGAGCCAGGCCGAGAGACATGTGACCAATTTGCGCGGCCTTGATAGGAGCGCCGCCGGTCGCTATGCGACGCAGATCGCGGAGGGTCGGGTGCTCGTCCGCCTCCGCACGGGCATCGACTTCAGTTCCCGCTCCGATCTGGACCTCTTCACGACGCGCGCCGGCAGCGGGCGAACCTACGCCGTCACCGGCGGCAAGCTGCGAATCGCCAACACGAGCGAGCAGTTCAATGCAGCAACACTATTGAAGAACGCGACGTTCACGGATGGCACGGTCGAGGTCTCGACCCGTTGGGTATCGGGCACCGATAACTATGCATACGGGCTGCAAGTTAGGGTATATCTATGGGGGGTCGCCGCCTATCACTTTGGGATCAGTGGCAACGGATCCTTCGGCATCTGGAAGCTGCTCCCCAACTCAACGTCCGCTATCAGAACCTGGACCAGTTCGTCCGCGATCAACCGCCGTGGTCAGAACCTGCTGAGAGTCGAATGCCAAGGGAATACGTTCACGTTCTACATCAATGGCACCCAGGTACATCGAGCGACTGACAGCTCGTATAGCTCGGGTTCGGTCGGTCTCTATGCCTATCCCGGCATGACAGTGGATTTCGACGACCTGCGCGTCGTCCCGGCGGAGTGATGGTGGGCTGGTGGTGCGACGTGCGCGTATCCGCCGTTCGCGAAACAGCCGCCCCAGCCGTCACCCGGCCCATTTCGCGATTGCCGTCCACGCGAAGAATTCCATCGTGCACGGCTCTCGAGACGAGGTGATCGACCCGAATCTGAGTATGCGATACACGCACATCCAAACCGAGAACCCACGGAGAGGACCGACATGTTCGAGAGAATCGTCACGGCGCTTGACAGCTACAGCGTCGTTCTGGAGCCGGACGAGAACCTGCCCGAGTGGTGGGCCGGGGCGCCGTCTGTGCTGCTGGACGACGACGGCACGTTCTACATGGCGACCCGTATGCGCGAGGGCAACTCGCCGCGGGGAAAGCGCGGCTACGAGAACCGAATCCTCAGGAGCGCCGACGGCAGGAACTTCGAGACGATCAACCAGCTTCACCGCGACAAGGTCGGCATCCCTGGATTCGAGCGTCCGTCGCTCGTGAAGGACCCGGTGTCGGGCAGATACCGGCTCTACTCGTGCAGCGGGCTCGACGGAAACTGGGGGATCATCAAGTTCGCCGACGCCGACCACCCGTCCGAGATCGATCCGACGGCATGGGAGGTGGTGCTGCAGCCCGAGGTCGAACGCGACGACCGGCTGGGGTTCATCCAGGTCGAGGGCTACAAGGACCCGTTCGTATTCCACGACGGCAAGCGCTGGCACATGTTCGTCATCGGCTACGACCGTATCGAGCGCCCGTATCATTTCGTCAGCGACGACGGCCTGGCGTGGGAGAGCGTCCCGGCCGATGGCCAGGTTGCAGATCGAGCGCTTGCGAGCGATCTGCGAAGATCGGCGCCGGCTTACTCGGCGCCGATCATGGAGAACGACGGTTGGCACAACGTCTTCACGCGTCCGGCGTGCGTGCTGCCGATGACGGTCGGGTATCTGCTTGTGTATGAAGGGTCGAGCGTGCACTGGCGCGACCCGTCGTACAACATCGCCACCGGCCTGGCATACACGCCCGATCTGGAGACGTACGTCGACATGACGCCCGATGCACCGATCCTGATGAGCACGACGCCCGGCGACTACCACACGTGGCGCTACTCGCACTGGCTGCTCGTCGGCAGCCAAATCTTCGTGTATTTCGAAGCGTCGAGGCCGAACAACTCGAACGAGATCCGGTTGGGCGTTTTCGACGCGGAGTGGGTGAGGTAGGGGTGCAGCCGATTGCGCCCGCGCCTCGCCGCCCAGGCGGGTGCAGCACGGAACATTGGGCGGACCGCCGATGGTCTGCGGCCCGCCCAGTGACCTCCCCCCGGAGGAATTGGCTTCCCGACGGCTACGAATCAGTTCGCGCGGTATCTGAAGCGGAGCGAGCTCCTGCCTGTGGTTGCCATGAACGGGCGGCCTATCGGCCGTGATACAAGTCTGGCCGACGACCGGACGTCTATCGATCCGGCCGCTGGCGCTCCCGGCGTCCAGGTATTCGTCGTCGGGTCGTAGACCTCCAACAGATCCATGATGTAGCCGAGGTAACCACCCACGACGTACACTTTGTCGTTGCACACTGCCGCGGCGTGTTCGAGCCGAAGGGTGGGCATCGATTCGCCCGTCGTCCATTCGTCTGCCGCCGGGTCGTAGATCTCCACCTTGGTCAGATCGTCGCTGCCGAAGCCTCCCATGACGTATACCTTGCCGCCGATGGTGGCTGCGGTAGGCTGGTAACGCAGCGTCGGGATGGGCTTGCCGATCGTCCACACGCCCGTAGCCGGGTCGTACATCTTCAGCGTCGGAAGCCCCCCGTCGCCCCCCACAACGCACAACTTGCCGTCGACCGCGGCGGCGGCATGCTCGTACTGGGGCGTCGGCATCGGTTCGCCGACCATCCAAGCGTTTGTCGCCGTGTCGTATATCTCCATACTACTCAGAGCGGAATCGCCGTCATACCCGCCCACGACGTACAGCTTGCCACCGATGGCGGCCGCGGCGGGTTGGTAGCGCGGTGAGGACATCGGCGCGGCGGCGGACCACGTGTTCGTAGCCGGGTCGTAGACCTCCATGCTGCTCAAATACTGATCGTTGTCGTGACCGCCGACGACGTACACGTTGCCGTTCGTCGCAGCCGCAGCCGGATGGAACCGAGGCGTCGACATCGACGCGCCGGTCGTCCACGAGTTCGCGACGGGAGCGTATATCTCCAGCGTGGCGAGCATGTCGAAGATTCCGTCATGTCCGCCGACCACGTACACTTTGCCGTCAATTCCTGCGGCGGCCATGGCGTAGCGCGGGGTCGGCATAGCGGCCACAGCAGCCCAGCCCTTTACAACCACGGTGCTCGACGCGACGACGGTATTGCCGTCGTCGTCCGTCACTCGCAAGCTCACGGTGCGGCTGCCGACCGTGGAGAACGCGTGCGAGACCTCGCCCTCCGTTGCCGACTCCCAATCGTAGGTGCCGTCGCCGTCGAAGTCCCACTCGTACTTGACGACGTGTCCGTCGGCGTCCGTCGCCGAGCCGCTCAGCAAGACCGGCCCGTCAGGCACTGTGTCGTAGGGGCCGCCTGCGTGCGCTACCGGGAGCAAGTTCGGCAGTACGACCACCTTGACCGTCTGGACGGTCTCGTTGCCGTCGTTGTCGGTGACGCGCAGCTTCGCGTCGTACGTACCAGGGGTGTCGTAGGTGTGCGTCGCGACTCCGACGTCGGATTCCCAGTCGTAGACGCCGTCGCCGTCGAAGTCCCACTCGTACTTCACGACGTGTCCATCGGCGTCCTCCGCCGATCCGTTCAGGACGAGCTCGATGTCGGCCTTGACGGTATACGTCGCCCCCGCATCGGCTTCAGGCGGCGTGCCCGTTTCGTCGGCGGCCAGGATGCAGCCTGCGAGAAACACGAATAGCAGCGCGAGACTCGGCAGGAACGACGTGCGGATGGTTGGCGTGGGCATTGTGGCCATGATGGTATCCCCTCGGTAACGTTCCACGCTCTTCTCGACGCTCGCTCTGTGCCCCTGCCCGAATATACACCCGTTGTCGCAGAAGCGTTAATGAATTGAGGCGCCACGGTGCGACCGCCTATCGCGGGAGCATTTCGAGGATGCTGAGCGTAGGTCCCATCCACCACGAACGCCCTGTCGCTGCGGCAGCGCATGCACCGGATCATCCTCACTCGGGCCGTCGCGGAGGGGCCGATTGGGGAGCATCTCTGCGGAACACCCTGGCAAGCGCATGAGCGGCCGGCTTCATCTCGCCGTGGAAATCGATCACCGACGTGTTCGCGGTGCATGGGAAGCAGTCGTGCCCCATCCATACGATGAAGCCGCCGCAACCGGGGAAGCGCTTTCGCGCCGAGCCTGCCGCCATCTCAAGCGCCCAAGCCTGGCGCTCCTGACTCCACGAGACGTACTCGGCCAGGTCGGCGGGCTCGCGCCCCTGATCCTCGATGAACGTTTCCCACTCGATCCACCACGCTGTCCGCCTCCATAGCGGATTCGCGTGGCTGGCCGGGAATGCATCCCGATCGCCGCGATACTTCTCGACGATCTCGACGGCGCTGGCACCCGGGCAGCCGACTTCGCTGCGAAACAGGGCGTCGTCGCTCTCCCAGTACTCGGTCCACGCGTCGAGGCCGTCTTCCGGCTTCCACGGCCCGTGCACGTCCCAGTGCAGCCCCTTCCCGAAGTCCTCGCGCTCTGCCGTGAAACTGGGGCCTGTCGACGAGGTCGCAACGAACCGGCGCCCTGGGTCCAAGCGCTCGACGACATTCTCGAAGCGCTGCATGAGCGGGTGTTCCATGGTGATAGGCGGCCCCGTACCCTCGGGCTCGCCCGGCGGAATCTGCGTCAGCTCGTTCCCGCCGCACCACATCAGCAGCGACGCGTGATGCCTTCGGCGACGTACGAACGACGACGCGACATCGCTCAGCTCATTGATCGACGCCGCGTCGTCAGGAGGGTAGTTGTCGAGACCGGAAGACGAGAGCGGGAACTCCTGCCAGACCAGCAGGCCGTAATCGTCGCACAGGTCGTAGAAGACTTCGTTCTCCAAGTATCCGCCGCCCCAGACCCGCAGGATCGTGCAACCCATCTGCCGGTACGATTCTAGGCGCGACCGGTACTCGTCAACCGTCGTATCGGCGAAGTTGGGGCGAATGGGTGTCCAGTTGGCTCCGCCGAGGAATACCGGCTCGCCGTTGACCACGCATATCCAGGGGTCCGCTTCCGGCGGGGCGCCCTCGCACGGATGCCAGTCCACGTGCTTGAACCCGACGCGTCGTTCGATCCGGTCGTGTTCGGTTCCGTCGGGGCCGATGAGCGTCAGGCGCAGATCGTGAAGAGGCTGCTCTCCGTATCCGTTCGGCCACCACGGTGCAACGTCGAGATCGGCCCAGACGATCGTGTTGGTCCCGGCGTCCAGCCGTCCCCATCGGGGCACTCCCACGCGACGCTCAGGATTCCCGTACCGTGGGCGACGTCGTAGTCGGTTCCGACAAAGACGTCGCCTAGCTCGCATTCGTCGGTGATCTCCAGCCGGACGTCGCCCCAGATGCCGATCTGGACGATCCGGGACACCCAGTCCCACGTGTAGTTGTATCTCGCCTTGAACTCGGTCATGCGCGAGGTGTAGCCGAACTGCCCGAGCCATCGAGGTGGGCAGTCGAACACGACGTCGAGGTAGAGTTCGGTGGCGCCGGCGGCCTTGATGTGTGAAGTCAGGTCGAACGTGTGTGGGACGTGCGTCCCGCGAAACTCCCCAACGTCTTCCCCGGCCAGGCGAACCCACCCGGAGTAGTCGAGACCTTCGCACACAAGGCGCGCTTTCCTGCCCTCGGAGACGTCGGCGACCCATTCGGCGGGGATGCGAGTCGAGTATATCCAATGCCGATTCTCGACCCATTCGCATCCGCGCGAGTTGAGCCCCTGGTTCCAGTCCGGCACGATGCCCTGGTCTAGAAGAGCCTGCTGCACCGAGCCGGGAACGCTGACGCTCACGGGTACAACGTCGGCCACGGACGTATCGCCGATGCCGGGCGCGCTCGTGAACCGCCAGAGATACGGCGTGTACCCGGTGAGGGTCCACTTCGGCTCAGATAGATCGTGTACGTGTTTCATGTCACACCCCCGGAATATGGTCCGCGATTCGTAGGACAGTTATGTACGTGAGCGTGCGCCGATGGGGGAATAGTTGGGCGTCGTGCCCTGCGAGCACGTTAGGAGTTTGCTGTTGTCGCCTTCGGCGACGCGGCAAACTCCGCGGGAATGGTTGGGGCACGGTGCTAGCTGTGATGTGTCATGACGTTGTCCTCACCACGTGCACCGGCGAACGTACGGCATGCAGTCGTAGAACGCACCCCACACAACAGCCTGGGGACGCACACTGCCGGAACTCTTGGCGCTGTCGTCTCAACCGCGTGTCCATCATCAACTTCCTCAGCTTGGGTGGTGACAACGTCATGACATTCCACAGCTAGCTTGCGCCAGCTTGGGAGAACGCGCCGCGTTTTCACCAAGGGCCTTCGGTGGCTTCGGCTGATCTCGGCGACGTCGCGAACTCCCGAACACGGTCGGCGCGTGGGAGGCGATGCTCGCCGGCCGCTACCGGGTTGGATCATTGCGCCCGAGGTGTACGTTCATCGGTCAGCTTGCAGGCGGTCCTGCCGTCCACGCAACACGACCCATATGCCTCCTCACCTTCATTCTGACGCAACGGGAGTCCGTCATGGCTATTCTAGAACTCGGCTGGACGCTGGCCGCCGCCCTAGTTGCCGGCAACCCATCGGTGATGATAACCGACGCCGGCACGCGTATCGTCGTCGGCACGTCCGACAGCTGCATAGTCGCGCTGGCCGGCGACGGCAGCGAAGTGTGGCGCACGCCTGTCGGCGGCGTTGTCTCGATCTGGCCCGCCATCGACGACGTGCCCGGTCTTGGCAAATGCATCCTCGTTGCCACCGATGACGGCGATGTCCTGTGCCTTTCGTCTGCTGGCGAGATACGCTGGACGACGCGCGTGGAGGATAGCTTCTCGTCGTTCAACAGCGTGTCGGTTGTCCGTGGCGGCCAGACCGCGGCGATCGTCGCCACGGGCCGCCGTGGCCTCGTGACCGGCCTGACTTCGTCCGGCGAAGTCGTCTGGCAGTTCCGGACGCACGCGGATCGGGTCTGGGGCAGCCGCGGCGTCGGGCCGGCTGCCATCGGCGATATCGACAGCGACGGGCGCGACGAGGTGGTATTCTCGGCGGCGGACGGCTACGTCTACTGCGTTAGCTCCGACGGAGCGCTCCGCTGGAACGCGTATGTCGGGAACAACTCGCAATGGTCGGGACCGGTCATGGTCGACCTGGGCGATGGCCCTCGCGTATTGGCCGGCGGCACGGACGATCTCGTCCACTGCATCGGCCCTGGCGGCGAGGTTCTGTGGACACAACAAGGCGCCGGAGCAGGTTACGTCGAAATCGGGATTTCCGTCGGCGACATCGACGGCGACGGAGCCAGCGAGATCGTCTTCGTTCACCAGGGCCGTGCGTTGCAGGCAATCGACGCCCACGGCGGAATGCTCTGGTCCACGCTGGACTATGTCGGGGGCGACCAGCCATTCGGTCCATCAATCGCCGACGTGACCGGCGACGGATCGGCTGAGATACTCCTCACACAGCGCGGAGGCCCGACGCTGTTCATCGTCGGCGGTGGCGGATCGCTGCTGGATCGACTTGAGATACCCGGTGGCATGGCGGGAGCACCGGTGGTCACCGACGTGGACGACGATGGATTGCTGGAGGTACTGGTCGTCGCCCAGAAAGACGGGGCCCTCACGTGCTACAACACGAGCGCTCCCGCCGGCGCCAATGCGGTTCAGTGGCCCACAAGCCGGGGCGATTTCGACGGACGAGCGAACCTTCTCGCAGACGCCGAACCCGTGGGGCGCTCGGAGGCGACCGTCGGCGATGCCCGATTGCGCCGCACCTCGCCGCTAACGTTGCGACTGGGCACCAACGAGATCGTCTACGAGCCGGAGGAACGCGCGCCTGATGCCAAGTACGTCATCGAAGTGACCGTCACCGGCCCGGACCGTGTACCGAGTCGGGCTGCGATCGACGACGACCGCCGGATCGGCACGGACGTGGAGGTCCTCGAGCCGGGCGACTACGTGCTCACGGCGACCCTCGTCGATGCGAGATCGGGAGACCGCCTCGGCACGCTCGAAGAGCAGGTCGCAGTCGGCTTGTTCACTGAAGAACGAGTCGAGGTCGAGCGTCTCCTGGCCAGACTCGCACGCGTAGCGGCGCGCACCGAGGACCTGCGCCCCGAGCTCCTACAGATCCACCGGCTGCGGCGATTCCGCTGGATGGGCATCGAAGAGCAGTTCGGATCGTATGAATCCCTTCCGGACGCTGAACGTCGGCAGCTCATAGCCGAGGTGGGCGTGGTCGTCTCGGCGCTTCGTCGCGAAATCGCGTGCCAGAGGGCTCGCATCGACGCGGCGGAGCGATGCGACGGACCGGTCGATTTCCTGCCGTGGCAGTTGGAGCATCCATGGATGGACTTCGCGCCGGAGTCCGACCCGCCGCCGAGCTCTCTGCTGACGGAGGTGGCGATCCGAACGGATGGTCGCGGGCACGATGCGCTGGCAGTCCAGATCGCGAACGTGCATGCTGACCCCCTCGACGTACGAGTGTGGATGGATCCTCTGACAGACGAGACTGGGGCTGCATTCGACGTTGTGAACCATCTGGAGCTGCGTCAGGTGACGTGGATTCCCACGCCGGGAGGCCGTGGCTACGGCTCGTACCGTAGGGGCGGGATGGGTGCCGACGCGCTGCCAGAGTTGGGCAATGCCGGGATCGTCCGGCTGGGAGCATCGTCGAGCGAGCGCCTCTGGATCGACGTGCTCACGAGAGATCTGCAGGCGGGGACCTACGCCACGACTCTGCACATGCGGGCGCTGACCCAGACCGGCGCCACGTGGGACGTCCCCGTGCGGTGGACGGTGGAACCGATCGCGTTGCCTGAGGCGATGCCGCTGAAGTTCTGCAACTGGGCGAGGGGCTACACTCGGCATTTCGCGCATGCCGAGGACGCGGCACTGGAAGACATGCAGGATCACCACACCAGCGTGTTCTACGGCGGCCCGACAATACGCGTCAAGTACGACGGCGACGGCAATCTGGTGCAGGACACGGGCTGGGACGAACAGGACGACTTCCTCGCCAAGCTACGTCCGGGGAGCGTCCTCTTGTACCACGGGCTGCCCATAGGGCCCGTCGAGGGAGCGCCGGGAGAGTTCTCCGAGGCCTGGAAGAAGGCGTATGCAGCGTTCCTACCGCAATGGATCGAGCACCTGAGTCAGGAGGGGTTCGGGTACGAGAGTTGGGCGTTCTACCCGGTGGATGAACCGGGGCTGCGGGGCGGCGTGCTCATCGAGAGGTTGGAGCGGATCGCGCGATTCGTCAAAGGTCTGGATCGGAATGTCCAGTTCTACACCGACCCGTACAGGGGCATGACAGTAGCCGACCACAAGCGGATGGTCGACGTCCTGGACATCGTGCAGCCGGCTCAATACGGTGTTGTGCAGGCGGAGAACTCCGACCGGATAGACTACCTCAAGACCACCGACCAGACGCACTGGATCTACGACGCGCGCGCAAGGGTCAAGGAGGCCGTTGCCCCCACGTACTACTGGGAACAGATATGGACGGCGTGGGAGATCGGATTCACCGGCATCGGCTACTGGACCTACTGCACGACCCGGTTCGACCTCTGGGGCGCCGAGGCCGACTACGTGCTGGTCTACCAGGGAGCGCAAGGGCCGGTGCCGAGTAGGCGTTGGCAGGCGGTCCGCATCGGCATCGAAGACTACGCGCGAATGGCGAGGCTCCGCGACGCAATCGCAACGGCGCGCGATAGAGGCCAGGTCGATGCAGCCGACCGGGCAGAACGACGACTCGGCGAGATGGTGGCCGAAACCAAGGCGGCCCGATGGGAGCCGGGGTTGGTCGCTAGGATCAGGGACGAGATCATCGACCTGACACTGGAGTTGGCGCGGTAGACTCACCAACAAGGAGAGCATGACACATGTTCGGCATGGCTGGCAAGTTGGAGCGCGGCGCGGCCACGCTCACTTTGGTCCTGGTGCTTGCAGCGGCAGCTTTCGGCGGGCACAGGGGCAAGAGCTACGGGTGGGAACGCATCAGATCGCGCGACGCAGAGACGGGCCTTGAGTATTTACAGCTCACGAACGCGCCAGTTAACAGCCGCGTTCTGTATTTCGAGCACCCCAGCTTCACCGCGGACAACATGAGCCTGCTGTTCTACTCGCAGCGCGTTGCCAGCCGCGATTCGGGATGGGACCTGTTCCGGGTCGACGTCGATGGCACCGACCTCGTACAGCTCACGGATGACGAACACTCCTTCGGATCGCCTATCCCGGCACCCGACAGCGCCAGAACTCTGTACGCGGTACGCGGCAACGCCCTTCTCGCGTTCGACATCGACAGGTTTGAGGAGCGGGTGATCGCCGTATGCGAAGAGGCGAGCGGCTTGGGGCCGTCCACTCTCACCGGCGACGGGAGATACTATCTGGCGTGCGGCACGTCGAAGGCCGATGGCAGACGGATGATCGTTCGCTTCCGCACCGATGGGTCCGAAGTGATGACCTTCGCGAACGGCTATCCCCGCAACCATCTCACGACGAACTACAATGGAACAATCCTCGCCTTCAGCGGCCCGGACGGTGAATACACCTGCGACATCGACGGAGGGAACTTGCGCAAGATACCGGGTCCTCAGCAGTTCGCGCACTGCGCCTGGCTCGGGCAGACCGACGTGCGGCAGGGGACGGGCCTGCGTGGCCAGCACCGGATCGCCACCGCCGGCGTAGACGACGACAGCGTGACGAACGTCATCTGCAACGGTCCGTACTTCTGGCATTCGGCGTCAAGCACGGATGGCGAGTGGATTGTCGCTGACTCGAACTGGCCGATCGAAGGCATATTCCTCGTTCACGTGCCGTCGGGGCGATACACCAAGCTCGTGAATCCCAAGTCGCGGATCGGACATGAGGACATCACGCACCCACACCCTTCTCTCAATCGCGATGCCACCATGGCCGTGTTCACGTCGAACGAGACGGGCTTGTGCCAGGTGTATGTCGTCGAGATCCCCGATGAGATTCGTGACGAGCTTCGGACAGGTGAACTGAACCATCGGCTTCGGTGGCGTCGGTAGCCGCGGGGCGGCTTGAGGCCTGGTTGGGCGAGTCCCCGCTAGACGTCGATCACCTCGACCTTCATCAATGCCGCGAGCTGATGCAACTCGTGCCGCACGTCGCCACGCACGGTGATGCCGTGATGCGGTACGCCGGTCTTGAGCAGTGTCTCCGCGTGCTCCTTTACCGGACGCTCCATCCTCACGATGGCATGCATGTCGTTGATGGGGAGCGGCTCCAAGTCCAGGATTTCGCCGCCTGTGACGATCATCTTCCAGCCGTCGGCATGTTGCTCGCCGGTGGCGTGCCGCACGAAATGCGCGATAGTGCACGGGCCGGGCTTCGGGACGAACAGCGTGCTGCAGCCAGTCCCCTCAAGCCCCCACATCTCGGCGGTCGGCGTGAGCGTGACGTCGTCGTTCCGGGCCTGAGTCGGATCGCCGAATCCGTGCCCGAGCATCATCCACGCGTTGAGCTCGACGTCGAACTCGCTCCACTCCACGAAGAACGGCATGTTCCCGGTCAGGTGATGGAGAATCTTCATCGTGATAAGCCCGACGACGTCGCCTTCCTGCGCGCACGGAAACCCTTCGCTGTGGAGTTGCGCCAGGCCGAGGTAAGGCGTGGTCTTAAGTTTCCGTTCGACGAGGTGCTGGCACAAGAGCGCCATGCCGTCGATGCGAAAGCGCTTGACCAACCGCTTCAGTGCGACGGCCACGCGCGCGGCACTCTCAAGATCCGTGTCGCCGACGCCCTGGATCTTGTATGACTCGCGCGCATGCCTGATCGTCGCCTGTACGTCGGGATCGTCAAGAGGGGCCGCGTCGAGCTGTTTCTCCAGATGCCCGAGCTGCATGTTCATCACCTCGGGTCCGAGCGTCCCCTTGACCTGCGTCTTGTCGTACTCGAAGTCGAACATGCCGCGGAACACGTTGCCGATTACGCCGAATGTCATTGTCTTAAGGCGCTTATAGATTGTAACGACGTCGATGTAGCGATCGATCTTCGCGTATGCTTCCTCGTCATGTATGCTCCCGGCGACCGTTTCGATCTTTCGGTTGTCGCCGTCGATCTTCTTGAAACCGCACACGAGCTGGATCAGCGCCATGAGTCCGCTGTTGCGCAGTGCGCCACAATAGTCGTCACCATAGTCGAGCTTGTCGCGGCACTGCGAGCCGAAGATGAGCAACGGCATGTCTTCGGGCAGGTGCGCGAGCATCTGATGCATGTACATGTCCGGCACATAGGCGCGGTAGGCCAGGATGACCATGTCCACCTGCTCATCGCGGAAGAGGCGGCCGGCCTCGTCGGCCGCGTCGATCGTGTCGACCAACTCGGTGTGGACGACGGTGTGCGTCAGCGACAAACGCTCCGTACACGACCTGAGCATCGGCGGTCACCTGGCCCTTGAGTTGCGGATACATTGGCCAATACTCGAAATAGCCGGTCCAGAGCAGACCGATCTTCAGGTCCTTGCCCGATTCGATGCGGTCCGCCGCCAGAAGATCGCCGAAATCGTCACCGTCCGCGGTCTCGAAGGACCTTATCTCAACCTGGTCGTCGGCTTCGTTGGGTGCCATGGTCGTTTCTCCCTGTCTATCCGGGTTGCTGCCCGATTCCCGTACGGGTCACGCGCTCTGCTCCGAAACTGACTCCAGGCAAGCAACGGAGCGCGAAACGTGGCAACGCCGGTCGATCGCGGCAACTGCTCGCGATGTCACTGATGCTCGTCCGGTTGCGTCCAATGTCGCCTCAGGTAATCCCGCCACAGGCTATCGGACTCAATGGAGACCGCTCCCATGCTATCGGCCCACGCGACGAAGCCGCTTTCGGGATCGCGGACACCGTGGATGTTCGCATGCTCGATGGCACGTGGCCAGAATCGTATGCTGTCAAGCTTGGCGCGACGAAGGTCGGCACCACTGAAATCGGCGTGCGAGAGCCCAGCACCCGTGAGATCGGCTCCGGCGAGGACGGCGCGCGTGAAATCGGCGTACGACCCCCTGGCGTCTGTCAGACCGGCGTGCGAGAGATCGGCTCGGGAGAGATCGGCTCCGACAAGTACAGCGCCACGGAGATCGGCAAGCGACAGCGTGGCGCCAGCGAGGTCTGCTTCCGAAAGATCGGCTCGGATGAGGCGAGCGCGACTGAGGTCGGCGCCGCCGAGGTCGGCGCGGCTGAGATCGGCATGGCTGAGATCTGCGGCCCAGAGCTTCGCGCCACCAAGATCGGCTCCGGAGAGTTTTGTTTATTTGATTCCGGTTTTTCTGAGATCTTCACTTGTGAGCGTAGCGCCCGCAGCATCCGCCCCCGAGAAATCCGCGCCCTGGAGCGTAGCGCCAGTGAGATTGGCGCCTGGAAGACTGGCGCGGATGAGATCGGCGTCAACGAGCTCGGCATCGCTGAGATTGGCGTGCGAGAGCATGGCGCCTGTCAGATTCGCCTCGGAGAGGCTGGCCCGGGCAAGGTCGGCGTTGCTGATATCTGCCTTGGAGAGATCCGCGCGGGTGAGGTCGGCGTCGCTGAGATCGGCGTTCGATAGCCTGGCGCCCTCAATATCCGCTTCGCTGAGATCGGCACCCCGGAGATAGGCGCCCGTCAGCCGGGCGTAGCTGAGGTCCGCCCGGCGAAGAGTGGTGCTATCGAGACGCGCATAGTCCAGTCTGGCGCCGAGCAACCTGACCGAATCGAGCTTTGCATGGGCCAGGTCGATCGCGTCGAGCGGTACGCCGTCGTCATTCAGATCCTGCAGAGCGTAGATGCGGCCGCCTCTACCAGGCTGACCGTGCGCAGCGCTGATCATCTGCCATGCCTGGTATTGCCTCTGCTTCTTCCGCTCCGGGCACTCGAGACCATACAGC
>CAZSJP010000010.1:0-1855 GCA_964606675.1 uncultured bacterium | reverse complement strand
AGGCCTCCGAGAGTCTGCAGAATGGCTAGGAGGGCTTCGCGCCGCAGCCGGTGGGCGGCTCTCTGAAGCAGCCATTCGAGTCGCATGAGCCAGACGAACGGGGCCCTGCGAGCCCAGGGCCTCCGTATCCTGGCCCGCCAGACGTCCCAACGAGGCGGACGGGTCGCGGTCGACGCCGGCGCTGAGGGCCTTTCGCGGTGTGAGCCAGTCCTTCGATGATGCTGCATGGCAGTCCTCCGTGCGCTGAGCGTCGAGTGCTGAAGCGCACGTTGGGAGTCTGCTGCGCAGACCCCATGGTGCAGTCTCCGTACTGTCCGCAGGTACTTAGACAACGCCTGTACCGCAAGCGCCGATACCTGAATCGTCAGGTTCGCGGCCTCACCACGAGTAGATGTGCCCCGCCCCTGGGAACCACACCCAGTCCACGACGAACGAGAACGCCACGCCGAGCGCGTAGCCGATCCCGAGGCCCAGGAACAGCGGCTTCCCGCGGTCGTAAAGAGTTAGTCCGCCAACCCGGAGCAGCACGACCTTCACAAGCCATGCGACAAACACCATCAGCGCGCAAATCTGCGTCGCGTAGGTACCTCCGATTGCCAGGCCTATCGGCGAGAGCGTCCACCAGTGCAGACGCGCACGCAGACCGTACAGCAACGTCATCCCTGCGGCTCCAAGGCCGAGAAAGCCCAGGCGATCCCACGCGACGGGGATCGGGTTCTCGATGTATTTGGACGTAACGCCGAACAGGTACCGGCCGCCGATCGTGAACGCGTAGTCCGCGAAGTTGAACGCGCCAAGCCCGTATCCGAGGGCCAGCGTCACCGCGACGCACACGACGATGCCGACGACCGCTGCGGCGAGCATCGACGTGGCGATCGATCTGGCCGAGCGGACATTCGATGCGAGTTTCGCGCCGTGCATGATCTGCGTCATGGCGAAGCCCTTGCCCTGACTCAGGAACGCGTACGTGAACGTGAGGATGGCTATCGACCCGCTGGTGTTGGCCGCTCCCAGGCTGTGGATGGTGAATGCCTGCGCCGTCAGCGGGCCGCGCATGTACGGGATGCCCGTCTCCGAGACGATGCGCGCCACGCCGACGAAAATCACGAGCGTGGCAAGCGTCCATGCCAGTGCGCTCGGCACCGACATCCCGGCCGCGTGGAGCCACGCGATGATGTACACGAACGCGGCCGCACCGGCGATGACGGCGACACGGAAGCTCATCAACTCCCGCAGATCGTCGTTCTCGGGGCCTCCGCGGAACGTAGCTCGGAAGACGGTTCCGAGGTGCTCTCGTGCGGTCCAGAGTGTGTACGCCACGAGCACGATGAGTGCGCCGAAGCTCTGCCACGCAGTGATCGCGTCGAACGACGACCATGGGTCGGTCTTGGGGCTGAGCGCAAACCCGAACTTAGAGAGTACCATGTGCTCGGCGCCCAGGATGAGGAAGAACAGCCAGATGCTCAAGAGGGACGACGTGTTGGCGAAGTAGCACAAACCCAGGGTCAGGAAGTTGATGCGGAGGCCGAACCATGGGAACCCCCGGAACGTCGTCAGCGTGCCGTACCACAGCTTGAGCGCCGGCCATCCGGCGGTGAAGTAACCTATGCAGTTCCATGCCATGATGCCGAACGAGATGGCGAGCCCCGCCTGAAACAACCTGGAACGGACTATCTCCGGCAGGCGGCCTTGCGAGGGGCCGCTTCGCATCAGCGTCAGCCCCGCCTCGGCGATGGGGAACACCAGCCGCTCGTTCTCGACCCACGGCTTCCGAAGCACGACGGCGATACAGAGAGACAGCACCAGAACAGCGCCGATGAGACTCAGCCACCATGTCAGTGGGACGATCCAGACG
>CAZSJP010000009.1:0-21701 GCA_964606675.1 uncultured bacterium | reverse complement strand
CTTCTGTAGGTCAGCGACACGTCCGGCGGTACGGAAAGCTCGCTTCGCCTGGTCGGGTTGCCCGTCTTCGCGCGCACGGCTGCGGCGCACGCGGCTGTCAACAAGCCCTGCCGGATCGCTTGTGGAGTGCCGGCGGACCCGGATGAGAGCACCGCGTAGTAGCCAAGATCGTGCAGGTGGATGCGTGGAACGCCTGTCGCAACGATGAGCGCGTGGAGCCCTTCGAGAACTGCCGCGCGGGGCTCTCGCGCTGCCTCTACCGCATCGGCGATGTCCTCCTTGCCGATGTCCGCCAGCCACGTGATTAGTTCCGCCTCGTTGAGACCGACGCTGTTCACAAGCGGCAAGATCAGTTTCCGAACGCTGCGTCGGACAGCGCCGCCGCCAATCGACGCCAGCTCGCAGTGAAGCTTCAGATCGGGCGCACGGCGCCGGATGGTGGCGATGTAGCGCGCGACCGGCTCGATGCAATCCTCAGCAGTCGAGCCATCCGGGTACCTGTCGCTGAGGATGTGGAAGCCGCTAATCAGAAGGTGGGAGAAGTCCGGAGCCCGCCGTTCGAACATGCGGGTGAAGCTCGGCGACAGCGCGAGTTGGTTGTTCGCCGGGTTCCACGACGGTATGAACCGGTTCGCTCTTGGGGCGGTGACGGTGTGCGACCCGATCGAGAGAGTCTCCCCTTCATTGTATTCGAACACCCAGTGGATGGCCGACACCTCTTCGCCCTCGGCCACGTCCACGGGTGCGCCGGCCCTGCCATCGTGCCCGACCGTCTCGATCGGCAGGTCGCGGGGAAATGCTGCGGCCAGTGGTACGCTGAGCGGGTTCGCGTACACAAGGACTCTTTTGACGCCCAGGTGCGCGATTGCGACCGACATGTTGGCAGACGTGCCGCCAAGCGCAAGCTCATCGAACCCGAAGTGGGTGAGCACCCAGCGAAAGACTACCTCCGAACGTATCATGCGCTGCATCGCCCGCCCGTCCCTGAATGACGTGACGAAGCAGAGAATAAGGTCGGCCGGACTGCCGATCTCGTCCGGGGTCTGGCCCCATCGCAACAGGACCTCGTCGCGGACGCCGGGCGAAGCCTGCAGCACCCGCTCGATCGTGCCGGGGCGAACGGCCAACCGTCCGTCGAGAACGGAGTGGAACATCACGGCGACGCCGGGCCAATCCGTCAGCCGGTCTCTGCCACGAGGCACTGCATCCTCGTAGAGCGACTCCCACGAACGGACCCATGCGGTCAGGTTGTCATTCACTTCGCGTCTACCCACACGGAAAGAGATACGCGCTCACTGGGGATCGGGCTCCCCTCATGCAGCGATCGTTCGACACCGTCGACCGTGCGCGCCACGACCGGCGCGTCGGTGCGAAGGCCGAGTATCAGACTTCCGTGCGCGGCTTGCGGAGTTCCTCTTTCAGTATCTTGCCAGGCTTGAAGTGCGTCTTGCGACGCGCCGGAACCTGGATGATGTCACCGGTGCGCGGGTTGCGCGCGGCCGGCTTCGGCCTGGTGTTTCGCACCTCGAACACACCGAACCCTCGGATCTCGATTCGATTCCCCTGCATCAGGCTGCCGCGCATCGCGCCGAAGATGCTGTCGACCATCCTGGCGGCGAGGCTCTGTTTGCAGTTGGTGTCCTTCGCTACTTGCTTTGCGAGGTCGCGTTTCGTGGTCGTCATCGGTCTTCTCTCCTTGTGGCCGCCGTACGCCCCAGCCAGCGTCATCCGACGTGGCCGAGCGATAGGTCGGCACCGTGAGCGCCCCAGGGCACTCTGTTGTGTCAGTTGCGACGCCGTTGCATACGGGGTAGGAGCATGCAACTCAGTTATGTAATCCCGATCACATCAAGCCTGCAAGCTCAAGGTAATGTGCCCTGTTGCGTATGTCAAGTACGAGTGGCCCCGTTTTCCTGGTCGCGTAGCAGCGCCGCGTCATAAACACCTTTGTATACTGATTATATCGGGGAGGCACATACGGTCGCGGATGAAGCCCCTCGCGATTCGGCCAATGCTAGTTAGACCCTTTCCCGCGACGGATCGCCCATGCGTAAGTGCTCCCCCCACAGCCGCGGACGCTCGATTGTGCGGCTCCACGCCGATGGCGCCGGAAACCTGATCCCGGTAGATTCGTTGCAGTAGAGTCGGCTCTGAGCGTCCATTGCAGCAGGGATTCGCATGAGATACGCCACGAGGTCCATCGCATTCGGCGCGGTGTTAGCGCTATCGACAGGCACTGCCCTCGCCGATGCGCTTCCGTACGCAGATTCCGACACGATGCGCGTCCGCGCACGGAGATACCACGTTGGTGGCGCGGTCGTCGGCATGAATCACCTGGGGGGTACCGGGATCGGTTTCATCGGGTACTACGGCGATTGGCAGGAGTCGACTCCGAGGCTCAGTTGGGGCGGGGAGGCTCTGTTCTTCCATTCGGGCGAGAGGCGCGTCCGTTTGGCAAACGCGCACAACAAGCACTACGCGGCCGACTCGCTCACGCTCGGCGCCGTGTACGAGGAAGCGGGGTCGATCGGGGTTGGTGCCACCGGCTACCTGGTACTGACGCCGGCGCCGCGCCGGCTTGAGATGCGGCGCCCCGGCGTGGCATTCGCCCTATCAGACGGCGTGATGATCGAAACCGACAGGGTGGGGTTGCGATCAAGCAGCGTCGACGCATACTATGGTACCGGCAATAGCGACATGGATTTCTCCTTTGGCCCGTACGTACGGCCCCAGATCATAGTCAGCAACGGGCCGCTAAGTCTGGTTACCGCAGTGGCTTTCTTCCCGGTCTTCCCGACTTGGTCGGTGGGAATGCTGTACGGCTGGTGATCGGCCCGGCGACGGCCGTTTGGCTGACTTGCCCTAGGCGATCAGGGGGGTTACCTTTGGATGTCTTACGAGTGCCCACGGGCATTCACGGCCCAGACTGCGGCTCGACGTTAATGCAGGCGCAACCGTTTCTTATCCACGTGTGCTGCCGATAGACGAGAGGAACCAACGATGCCACTAGGCCGAACCATGCCTAGCAAGATGGCGTGCCTACTGACATTGGCAGCAGCCGTTGCCACTTTCGTTGGCTGCCCACCGCCCGGTTCGGATCAGACAGCGCCGGACGACGGCTTGAGCCAGCGGCAGCTCGATTCGCTCCGCACAGTGAACGAGCGCAAATGTCGCCAGCACAGGAGCTTCGCGTTCAACTACGCCCGAAGCGGCCTACAAGACGACGCGATCAACCAATTCCAGAAGGCGCTCGGCTATTGTGGCGACGATGCGGAATTGGAGCGGTTCTACGCGAATTACCTCGACAAATGGGACCGCAAGGACAGCGCGTTCGTGCACTACAAGCGCGCCGGCATGCTCGATACGTCCAACGTCAACGCTCACTTCGCGCTCTACGGCTACTACCATGATGCCGGCGAATACCGCAACGCCATCGACGAGTTGATGCGCGCGGCGCGGCATCAGGAGGACGGTGAGAAGCGGATCGAGTGGCTGAGGGTCGCAGCGGAGATGATGGATTCCGAGGGCATGAACGACGAGGCGTGTGCGTTGTACGCCCAGCTCAGAGAACTGCTGCCGGAAGACGGCTCACTGGCCGGGAAGATGGTGGCATGCATCGGCGGAGACGATCCGGAAGCGCGCCTGGAGGCGTTGCGAACCGCGTGCGCCGCGGACTCTCTGAACCGCACTGTGTGCATGAGCTGTGCGCGCGAGGAAGCGGACTTCGACAACGACGGGGCCGCGCTGGCGATCTATATGCGTTTTGCCGAGGCCGACCCGACAGACGTGGTCATGTGGGAGTCGGTGCTTTCATCGGCACGACGTCTCGGCGAAGCGGAAACATCCCTCGCGGCACTGCGCAGGTTGTCGGACCTCGATCCGGACAATCTGAACCGGTCGGCGGCGCTCATTGGCGAGCTCTTCGGACTGGAGCGCATGTCCGAGGGATCGCGTGTATTGCTACCGACGCTGCGCGCGAACCCGGATAACGGCCCCATGCTTTACCTCGCGGGCATCTACTACAACAGCCTGGATGGAGACGCTAACAGGGTGAAGGCGCTGGAGTACTTGGATCGCGCCGTCCTGACGGATGACCCGACGATGAAGTCTCAGGCTATCGCTTTGCACGACAGTATCGAGCCGCCCCTATCGGATGAGGACATAGACCAAGCGAAGTTTTTCGGCAAGAAAGTCACGCGGTTGCATCGCTGCAGGATTCCGGGGCGCGAGAAGCAGAACCAGCTTCTGGGAGACTGAACGCACCTTGCCGACGACAGATGACGGACAGCCGGAGGATTGGGCGGCTGCGGGGCTGAGGCGCTCCGCAGCAAGGCGGCCCTTCGTCCAGACGAATCGTGCCTGCCCGTAGGGCCGGCATTCCAGGAGGTAGACCTCAATGCGTTCTCGATGGATTGTAGCTGCTATTGCGTCAGGTTTCCTGCTCGCGAGTCCGTCATCGGCCCAGACGGCAGAGAGCACCGCGGAGGGTGCTGAAGAAGCGATGGCCGTCTCTGTCAGCCTGAAGTTCTCGCAGTCGGGCCAGAGCACTACCAATTTCGAGAAGGGCGCGCCTGTCGAAGTCACTGCAACGGCCATCGTCAACATGCCCGAGCAGACCCGCGTCAACGTGCAACTCGTGTTGGATATCGCCGATGAGATCAACATCGAGAACGCAGAGGACGTACGGATAACCCGCCTCGGGATCGACAACTCCATGGAGGGGTCTTTCGCCCCCCAGTCGGCGCTGGTTCCACGTGCCCGCTTGCGGTTCGCCGCCGCCGAGGGAGCGATCGGCATCGTCGACACGCAGCAGGTCAAGTGGACGATGACGTTCAAGGCGAATGCGGCCGCGGCGCCGTTTTCGGTTAAGGCGGCAGCCATGATCCCTCCGAGCGCCGAAATCGTCGCTGAAGACCGTTCGGAGCGGAAGATCAAGGTCCGTACCGCGCTCAGCGTGCAGCAGCTGTGGGCCGATGGTGGCATATTCATGTGGCCACTTGGTCTGGCGCTCATCCTCGGCATCGCGTTCGCACTGGAACGACTCCTGACCCTGACGTTGGCCAAGATCGACTCGCAGCAGTTCTTCGCGGAACTCAAGAAGGCGATCGAGGAAGGCGGCGTGAGCGCTGGGGTGAAGGTTTGCAACGAAACCAGAGGCCCGGTTGCCGCGGTGATCCGCGAGGGCCTGCTTCGTGTCGACCAGGGAATCGATCACGTCGAGAAGTCGATCGCCAGCGCCGGCGCGGTGGAAGGCAGTTTCCTTCAGCGCGGGCTCGTGGTTCTTGCGTCTGTGACGACGATCGCTCCCATGCTCGGGTTCCTCGGGACCGTTTGGGGGATGATATTGGCGTTCAAGGCCATCGCGGAAGCCGGCGACGTGAAGCCGAGCGTGGTCGCCGACGGTATCTCGCAGGCTCTGATCACGACTGCCGGCGGCCTGGTGATCGCGATCATCGTGCAGACGTTCCACAACTTCGTCATATCGCGCATCAACCGCATAATCATCGACATGGAAGAAACCTCGACGAACCTCGTCGACCTGCTGCTCGAGGAAAAACTCGGCGGAGGCTCCGCGAGCTAGGCACAGGAGGCCAACACCGTGCTGATGAACAAGGACGCGCCTGCCGCGTCGAATGAGATACCGACCTCGTCGATGGCGGACATAGCCTTTCTGCTGCTGGTGTTCTTCATCGTGACGACCTCGATGAACCAGGATCTGGGCATTGGTATGACGTTGCCTCCACCGGGCGACCCGCTGCCGCTTCCCAAAGAGAACATCGCCAGCGTCTGGATAAACGACCAGAACAACATCGCGCTGAAGGTCGAAGGACGAGACTTCGAGCCGATTCAGATGAGCCAGTTGCGCTCCCGGATCGAGCGGCGCATCGTTGCGAACCCGCTCTTGGTCGTGTCCATCCTCGCGACGCCGAAGGCCAGCTACGAGACGTTCATCGACGTCCTCGACGAGCTTCGTCTGGCAGGCGACCCGCACGACTGGTCGAAGATATCTATCGCCCAGCCGTTCGGCTCAAGTGGGGGGCAATAAGAGATGGCACACATCTCCTTTGACGCCACAGGCAAAGTCGACACGAAGATTCCGACATCGTCGATGGCCGATATCGCGTTCCTATTGCTGATATTCTTCATCGTCACGACCGTATTCGTGCAGTTTCGCCCGGAGCATCCGCCCGAGATACCCCGCGCGGAATCGGTCGACAAACTCAAGAACCGGCGTAATATCGCGAATATGTGGATTTCGCCGGACGGCATCATCCAGATCGACAGCGCACTCGTGAACCTTGACGCTGTAGCCGCGACTATCCTAAAGAAACTCCAGAAGAACCCTCGGATCATCGTGCTCATCAAGAGCGACGTACGGACTCAGTACAAGGTCGTCTCCGATGTTATCGAGGAACTGCGCAAAGCGAACGCTCTGCACATAGCGTTCGCGTCCAGGGACGAGATCGAGTAGGACCGGAAGGAGGTCCCGAGATGGCTGGCAAAGAACTTGAAATTCGGCGCGACGTGGTGAAGCAGGCGTACAGGCCGGTGCTGCTACTCTCGACGGCCCTATCGACCCTTCTGTGCGTGGGATTCTACTGGGCCGACCTGCCGCTGGAGCGCACTCGGCAAGTGCATCAGAAGCAGGCCGACGTGATCGAGATGGTAGAGATTCCTCCCACGGCGCAGGAACAGCAACAGGCCGCTCCATCGAGACCGCAGGTCCCTATTGAGGCCGAGGACGAGATGGATATTGAGGAGCTCACCATTGAGGACACCGATCTCTACGAGATGGCCGAACTCGAAGTACCGGACAAGATCAGCGAGACGGTCGCCGAAGAAGAGCCGCCGATGGAGTTCTGGATGGTCGAGGAGAAGCCCCAGCCGGTGAAGCAAGCGGTGCCGGAGTATCCCGAGCTTGCCCGCCAGGCCGGCATAGAGGGCGAAGTGTGGGTTCTGATGGTGCTCGACACGCAGGGCAAAGTCGAGACCGTGAGCATCGTTCGCGGGCATCCGGTCTTCCACGAGGCTGCGCTAGAGGCTGCGCGTAAGATGGAGTACACACCGGCGATGCAGAACGACAGGCCGGTACGTATCAAGATATCTCAGAAGATAAGTTTCCGACTGCGCGGCTGATCAGCGAGTGCGCGCGGTGCGCTACACAGTGGAGAAGCCCCACCAATCCGTCCGCGGCAACCGTGCGGAACCGGACGGGGGGCTTCTGCGTTTCTACGTGCGTCGACGAGAACTGCAACGGATCGACCGCGCTTGTGGATCTTGTCGCTACACATGTGTCTTCCCCGCCTGACAACGGGAGCGTAGTGGATGGGTATCGCAAACAGACGGATTCCTGGAGTGTGGGTACCGGCATTTGTGGCGGCGCTTGTGGCGCTCGCCTCGGTCCCGATGGCACAAGTGACCTCAGCCGAAGACGTGGCCGCTCGGGACGCCGAGCGCGAGCAGATAGCAGCGCTTAACGCCGCGCAGACCGAAGCCAAGGTGCTGCAGCGGCAGAGGAAATACAGCGACGCGGTTGAGGCCTACAACCGAGTTCTTCGGATGGACTCTTCGCTCGTAGCGGTGTACCTGAATCTGGGCCTGTGTCACAAGAGGCTGAAGAACGACGACGAGGCCCTCGGCGCGTTCAGGAATGCCGCGGCGCTTGACAGCATGTCCATCCCCCCTCGGCTGGAAATCGCCAATCTGCTGTTGCGGCAGGGCCGACTGACGGACGCCAGAGGCGCTTTCACCGACATCAAGGCCGATTTCGCCGACTCCGTGGGTTATTCGGCGGCAGCAGACAACGGGCTCGCAAGGGTCGGCGCCGCCTATGCCAACGAAGCCGTTCGTGCGCACAGGCAGCGCCAATACGATGAGTCCGCCGCAGCGGCGAGGCTGGCGGTCGAACTCAGCCCCGACACGTTCCGGCCTTGGTTCGCCCTGGGACGGGCTGAGGAGGGGCGCAAGAACCTGGACGGCGGGCAGACCGCTTACGACGAGGCGCTCAGGCGGGCTATCCGCAACAAGGAGCGCGCCGGCGCGCTGAGGGGCCTCGGGAGCATCGGCATCCTGAGGGCACGCGCGCAACGCGGCAACGAGCCCGTAGCGCGGCGTCACCGCCAGGCAGCAGTCGATTTCCTGCAGCAATCGGTCGCTGCCGATTCCACGAGTCACACGTCATACATCAAGCTCGGAAGCACCCTTTTCGAACTTGGCAGGCTGGCACGGGCGCGCGCCGCGCTCCTTCGTGCCGAGGAGATTCGCCCGCGCAACCATGGTGCACCGCTGAAGCTCGCCGAAATCTACATCGTGCAGGAACGTTGGTCCGACGCCGAGGCTGCCGCGGGTAGAGCGATTCGGGCCAGGAGGCGCAACGCGGCCGCGCACGCATTCCGGGCAGAAGCACTGGAAAACCTGGGCCGGCTGCGTGAAGCGCTGGAAGAGTATGACAAAGCCAAGCGCGACCCGAGATGGCGCCAGCGCGCCGAATTCAAGATCAAGAAGATCCGCGAACGAATGCAATAACCCACGGCAGGCAGTCAACACCGGCACCGCGGGCGTCTCCTGGTTTGGGGGGGCGCCCGTTTCTTCGTGATCGGCCTCGCCGGCCGGTCTGCGCACCTCGGCGAGCGCCAGATCGGGCCGGTGGAGATCGGGTTGCTGCGAGCACCTCGGACGGTTATCGTACGAGCACGCGGTACGGGCAGGGCAGCCATAGCTACTTGAGGGGAATCCTATGGGCGCTGACACAAGCTGGGGCGGAGCGATAGTCCAGTTCTTGAAGAGCCTCGTTGGCATCAACCCGCCAGAGAAGAACGGCTTCGACAAGCTGTTGGCGTTGACCGTGATCGAGGAGATGAAGCGGCGGAAACTGGTCGTTGGCGAGCAAGTGTTTGCGCCGACGATCTACCGGGTGACGGTCGCAGAGGCCGATTACCCGGGCCTTCAGCTCAACCAGCCCACGGTACATGCCGAGTACAGGCGCTATGCCGCGGACGAGGTAGCCCATGACATCAGTGCCGTCGTCGGTAAGAAGATCGGGCCCGACGCCATCGCCATCGCACTCGATCCCGACGACAGCTTCGAACCCGGACGGATGGAGGTCGAGTCCCAGTATTCCGCGCTCGCGGACGACGACACGGACGCGGTGGTCCGGAGTACGGAGACTACGGCCGATTCGATCGTGGACGCGTTCGTCGGCCAACTGCGCGCGGTCTCGCTGACTGTCGGACAATACACTGTAACGCCGCGTCATTTCGTCGCGCAGTTCGCTCCGGACGACTTGAGATTCTGGAGGCAGTACCCCATCATCCGCGACGCGGCAGAGCGCCTCGTCACGTCGCGTCTCGTCCGCGAGGCCGAAGAACTTGAGACGATGCATGGGCCCGTGGCGACGTCGGAGGCAGAGGCACCGCAGGTCCGTGAAGAGGATTTCGACATAGTGTACCTCTCCGACCCGACCCGCGGCGACGGTCAGTTCTCTGTCGTCTCAAGCCGCTATCCGATCGTCGTCGACGACGATGGCGAAGTCCGGACTACCGGACCGGAAGCTTCGGATCTGTCCAGCGACGCGATAAGGGAAGAGTTTGTCGAGGCGCTTCGCGCGGGGGCCGTCACGATCGGCGGGAAGAAGTTGACGCCGAATCAGTTCACGGGGCATATGCACGCCACCGACTGCGCGCATTGGACACATGATCCAGCGATCCATCGACGGCTGACAGAGTACGTGCGGCTGGCCATTCTGGATGCAATCGCCGAAATTGCGCATGGCGGCGTCATGCCCCAGGCCTCCGACCTGGACGTCGACATCGTTCAGCATGACGATGTGCCGATGGGGTCGTTCAGGGTCGAGACGAAGATAGGCTCGGCCGTTTCGCCCAAACCGACTGCGCAACCACCGGACGACGACGCACCCCCAACAGCGGTCTACCCCCAAACCACCGGCGACGAAGCCCCGCCGGACGGCGACGCCGATCCCGAGGCGGATGCGACGACTGGGCCGGACGCCTCCAGCGAAGTACCGGCTGCCGAGGAGGGCGACAGCTCGGAGCCGGAACCGGAGCTTACGCCCGACGTTGGTGAGGGAAATATCGTGACGAAGGTCTACCCCGGAACCACCGACGACGAAGCCCCACCGGGCGGCGACGCCGATCCCGGCACGGATGGGGCTACAGGAGCGGACGCGCCCGACGCAGCACCGGCTGCCGAGGAGACCGACAGCTCGGAGCCGCAACCGGAGCCGACGCCCGACGTTCGTGAGGACGAGACGGGCACGGCGGTCTACCGCGAGCCCACCAACGACCAAGGCCCATCGGACGCCGACGTCGATCCCGAGACGGATGAAACGACAGCAGGGCCGGGCGCGCCAGGCGAAGAGCCGCCGGTCGTTCTGGAGGTAACCGACTCCGAGGCCGGGCTTGATGGAGTCACGTTCGACGTTTTCGCGCTGCCCGTGGTGGTGGGTCGCGAGGGCGGTGCGGCCGAGGCCGGTGAGGCGTACATGGCGCTGCCCGTCTCCACGGCCATGTCTCGTCCTCACTTCCGCCTCTCCAGCGGCGTCGCTGGCCCAGAACTGCAAGTGCTTCCCTCGGCCAAGAACGCCACCCGCATTGCCGGCGACGCAATCGAGCCGGGAGAGGCGATCCCACTGACGTCCGGCGTCGAGATAAGCGTGGTGTCGATCACCATTCGCTTCCGGATACCGGCTCCACCTGCCGAGCAACCGGACAGCGATCAGGAGGAGGACCGCGGTAACGAGCCGCCGCCCACGACGGCCACGCCAATCGAGGGCGAGCCGACTGCGCCGGAGCCGCCGGCCTCGCCCGACGACACTGCCGATTCGTTGACGCCGACGTTCGCAACCATCGTGGTGGGCGACGACGAATACGCGATCAAGAGCTTGCCGGCGATCGTGGGCACGCGCAGAGGGGAGATGGGCGACGACGAGAACTACGTCGGCATCGAAGGCGCGCCCGAGTTCTCGCGCCGACATCTCATGTTTGCACTGAAGGACAACTGGCTTACCGTCGAAGTTTGCGACGAGGCGAAGAACGATACGCAGATCGACGGCGCCGATCTGCCGCGCGGCCGTGCACGCCTGGTGGAGTTCGGCTCGGTCGTCTCGGTGGGCAAATGCAGCATCGCAATCGAGCCACCGCCGTCGCATCACCCGGCGGAGAAGTGGGTAGCAAGTATCGCCGCAGCTGCGTCTTCGACCAACATGTCACGAAAGCCCATCGTTCACCTCGACCCCGAATCGTATGCGCACTGGACGTCTTCACAGCAGGTCCGGCGCATTTTCGATGGGATCGTCCGCGAGGCCGACGTGTCGACCCATCCGACGGGCGGCCCAACTACAGAGGTGGCGCTTGCATGCGACGAAACCCTTCGGCCCGGCGAGGTCCGGCTGCAGGATGCGGCCGCCAACGACAACGTGATGGAAACGCCGGTCTCCGAGCAATCCGCTGACGAAGGGGCAAACCTGCAGATTGCCAGGCCTCCCGCCTGTCTGGTAATCCCGAGGCCCGGCGAAGGCGAGGAGCAAGTGCAGATCGTATCGGTCCCGGTCGTTCTTGGAAGCGGCGCGACCGAGATGGGCACGTTCCACCAAATCCACGTCCCCGGAGCGACCGATGAGAAAGAGACGCCTCACGCCCGGATCGAATGGAATGGCAGCAAATACCAGATCGCCCTCGTAGAGGGTTCTGAAGCTGCGGTCGCCCTGAATGATCAGCCGGTAGTTAATGGTCGGCCCCTCGAGTTGGCTTGGTCGGACACGATTACGATAGGCGAGGCGGAGATTCGCTTCGAACAAGGATCAGAGCGCGACGGGCTCTAGGCGAAGGAGGGACTGGCATGGGGGTGATGGACACGATTCTCACTTTGATCGAGCGGGCCAACCGTATCTACCGCGGCGATTCCCGTGGCTCCGGCGAGAGCGGCGGCTCCGGCGATGATTGGGAAGGAAGCCCACCCGCAGCAGTCGCCGACACGCAGATCCTCGGGGCCGTGGAAGACTACGTGAACGCGCCGGGCACTGTGGTGAATATCGGGGGCAAGAGACTGGTGCCCCGGTTCTTCTCCATATACCTCAGCCAACACGACTACGACTTCTGGATCAGACGCGAGCCGCTGCGGGACGAGCTCGTAGCGTTCTTGCACAAGGAGTTGGCAACGCTACTGGATCAGATCGAGATCAACTCGAGGTCGACCGGCGAGATCCACATCTCCATCAAAGCCGACGTGGGAAACTCTCCCGGCGAGGTCTACGTAGAAGGGGGCACGGACGAGAGCCCGGGATTCATCGAGTTGGAGCCCGCCACGCCCGACCCCAAGCCAGTTCCTCCTCCAGAGCCGGAAGACGACGTCGGGCCTCCATCCGAAGACGAACCGCCGAGCGACGAACCGGACCCCGTGCCTGCGATGAAGGTCGCGCTTATCGTCGAGGACCCGAGCACACGGGAACGACATTGGCTTCCGGAGCTTCCGGTCGTCGTCGGCAAATCCACCGGGGGCGGGCTGGACGTTGCCGCGGCGAACCCGCACCTTTCGCGGCGCCACCTGCTCTTCAGTCAGGGCGATGACGGCACGCTCGACGTGCAGGTTCTCGAGAGCGCTCGCAACCCGACAAAAGTGGATGGCGAGGACGTAGAGCGTGGAGGCACCGCAACGCTTGAGGACGGGTCGTGCATCACGGTTGCCGATCTTACGTTCATATTGCGGATTGAGCAGTAGCGCCCGCGACCCAAGGCCCACCCGAGATAGCGGAGAGGAAGATATGGCGCGTTTGAGCGACCTTCTCGGCAGGATGACCGGCGGCATCGGGCCGTGGCTGCTCGGGTCGGATCTCCAAAGCCGGCTTTGCCTCTGTATCGACGTGGAGTGCAGCAAGCGCTCCGACGGCCTTGCGCCAACGCGCTTCAGAATCGAGATGGAGCGGGATCTGTTCGACCGCAAAGTCAAGGATTACAACGATGCCGGAGGGACAGGCGTCGCCGGGCTCGAGACGGCGCTGGCACGCGCCGCTCGCGACCACATCGCAGGCAAAGGCGAGACGTACAGGACCCACGCAACCGCCGTTACCGTCAAGCTTGAGAGCCACCTCACTGTCCGCGGCGTCAAGATCACGGCGGACTACCCAGACGAACAGCCCGAACCGGCGCTGCTGAGCCTCGACACCACGGCGCGCCGAGCCACCGACAAGGATGCCGATTCGCCCACAGTCGCCGACTCCGCACCCACTACATTCGATGGGCGATCGATCGAGACGATCGTTGTCGACGCACCGGGCGCGGCCCCCGAAACGATAGAGACGGACGTGTTCGGCCCCACGGACGCCGCCGATGCGGCCCCGCCGCCCAAGGAGGAAGAGAAGACCCAAGACGACGATCAGCGCACGCGGATAGTCGACCCGGCCTCCTCGCCAAGCCGGGCACCGGCCGAAGGCGCGAGAGAGGATTCGAGCCGCACGCAGATTCAGTACCAGTTGGCTCTGCTCGAACACGTCGCCGAAGACGAGTACAGCGAGACCGGTTCGTGGATGCTCGAGGCCGGCAAGGCGTACGTGATCGGGCGGTCGGGCGCTGTGGACATATTGGTGCCCGAGGGGACCGTGTCGCGTCAGCATGCCCGGATAGAGATCAGGGCCGACGGATCAGTCGTCCTCAGCGACATGGGCAGCCGCCACGGCACGTTCGTCAACGGCGAGCGACTGACGGCCCCGACGCGAATTGGCGCTGGAGAGGATGTCCGCCTGACCCGAGGCGGGAAGGTTGTGCTGGCGCTGAGATCCATTGGTGAAGCGCGCGGGGCAGCGTGACACGTGGATACCCAGCGCCCGGACGACGTGGGCCCAGCCCCCACGAGCAACCTGCCGAGGTTCGTGCATCGAGACGAGGTCATCGCAGGTTTCGCCGACCTGTTCGCCTGGTTCCAGGCTCCCGACATCACGGTGGAGAACCTCATCAAGTGCGCGGTGCTTTCGCAGGATACGGTGATTTTGCTCAGCGGCGCGCCGGGCACCGGCAAGAACCAGCTTGTCGCGCTAGTCCGACGCCTGTTCTTCCGGACGGACGATTCGGAGGGTAGCGACGACGGCACCGACTCACCCGATGAACACCGATACGACGCGTGGAGGACCACCTGCAGTCAGGACATAACCCCACACGACGTGTTGTACTACTTGGACCTCGGACGACTGCAGCAGGGCGAGGAGGTCGTCGCTGCGCGGCCACTCATCGGCGCCAGACTCAAGTACATCAACGAGATTCAGCGCGCTACCCCGATGGTCCACAATGCGCTGCTGTCGCTCCTCAGCGAGCACGACGTGACGTACCGCAACCAGATATTCCGCAGCCCGCGCTTCATCTGTTTCATGGACCGCAACCCCGCGGACGCCGGCTCCATCCGCATACCGATGGCGTTCCTCGATCGCATCGATTGCAGCATAGAGATCCCGGGGATTCGCCTCGGCGGCGCGATGGCACTGCAGAAGCGGAAACTCTCGTCCGGAACGGCAATGTGGAACGAGCTTGCGGCCAGAGTCCCCGTGAGGCTGACTTCCGCGCAGATGGCGGAGATCTGGGAGGACGTGCTCCGAGTCGACCTGCCTGAGCGTGTACTGGCGCTCGCCAACATGGTCTACTTCGCATTCCGCGTGTGTATCGTCACAGACCGAACGGTGGCCCACCCCGATTTCAGACTCGATTGCTCCCATTGCGAGTTCAAGGCCGAGATTTGCTCGCACGTGGAGACGCCGCCGCCATACCGGCTCGTCGAAAGCGGGCTGCGGATAGCGCAGGCGCGGGCATGGCTCAACGGCAACGCGAGCGTCGATCCGGAGGATTTCTACTTCGCGTTGCCATTCATCGCGGGCCATCGGGTGCAGCTGCGTCCGGAATTGCGGGGCCGATACGGGCATGCCCAACAATGGATCATGGACGACGCCTGGGACACGATCAGGAAGAAGCTCCCGAGCTGGAAGTCCGCTCTGGACGCCCGGCGAGCAGGCGACCGCGAGTCACGAAGGGCCCTGCACGATATGGCGCGCAAAGACCTCGTGGTCGCCGAACTGGAAACGGCGAAAGACTGGTAGGGTGGCAGCATGGATGAGCGGACATTCTACCGATTGGCCGACGACGTAGAGATCGCGTGTGGCGTGCACCTCTACGCGCGGCTCGTCGACGGGCCGGAGGAACCCCGAACCGATTGGTACTACGTGACGGTGCCGCGGCACCTGCTCGGGGAAGACGTCGACTCGATGCGCACCGTGCTTATGCATGAATGGGGCCACAGAGTCGTCAGTCCGGTGAGCCCTCGCAATCTCATCTTCCTGAGGGGTGTCGCGCGGCAGGAGGGTACATACGAACCCGACCTCGTCGCCATGATATGCGACGTATGGGTCGACTCCCACTACCTGCGCGATCGGGAATGGGGAGACACCTACGAACGCGGCGCGTCTCAACATCTGCGGCAACTTCGAGAGCAGCTAGACCGGCAGCAGCGGAGCCAGACCGGCGATGTGCTACGTGATGAGTTCTTCTATGAACTTGAACGATGCGCACTCGCAAGATGCAGGGGCGGCACCGACGCGGACGTGCCCCCGCTGATCGATCAGGTCTGGCAGGTGTTGGACGACTATGGGTTGGACGAAGCCGAACGCGTCAGGCGAGTCGCCCGCATCATGCACGAGTTGTTCGGCGGACAGAGACCGGAGGGCGGGTCCGAAGCGGCACCAGCCCGCCCTCGTCCGGCGGGGCTGTGGGGCGCCGGTCCGGTCGCCACGGGCGAAGGAGTGACCATAGCGCCGCTGCTCAGAGATTGGGAACGACACGACGTCGAATTGGACGAGCGCGACCTGATCCATCTGTTCGGCCCCGAACGCGGTCGGCGAGCATTCGACACCAGGCAGATCGAGCTGCTGTACGACGACATCGCCTCCGTGGCCACCAGCGGACGCGCCGCCACCGACTTCGCCCACGTTGCCGTAGCCGGCTCCACGATCTGGAGGTGGGGCGAGCGAACGTCGGATCTCGATTGGGTGCAGACGATGTCGACATATGGGATGGCGATCCCGGGAGTCACGACGCTTCGCAATCAGGGCGAGCCGGGGCCGGACCAAGCGGGCATGGGAACGTCGCGAACGACCTGCCTCGTCGTCGACGACAGCGGCTCGACGTCGGGCGTGCCGAATCGGAGAGTAGTGGAGCTTGCGGGCACACTGGTCGAGCACGCTCGTGCACGCGAGGACCGTGTGGCCCTCGTGGCTTTCGGCGATGACGTCTCCGATGCGATCGAACCGGGGTACGAGTATCGTTCGATCCTCAGGCGAATCGTATCTCTATGTGGAATGAGCGGCGGCACGCGATTGGCGCCGGCGATGGCGGCGGCGAGCCGCATCTGCCGCAGAGAGGAAGCGACGACGACCATCGTGCTGACCGATTGCGCCGTCGCGGACGCCGACTCTATCGGGTTGGCGCGGGAGCTGGGCTATTTGGCGGAGAAGGGGCCGGTAGTGCTGATCGACGTAGGGCAGGGCGATGAGCGGCCGTCGTGGTGCCGCGATGTCGACATCCAATGGCTGCGAGTGGTCGAAGACGGGGAGGCAGGTGTGCAAGCGTTGCGCGCGGTTCATGGCCCCGAGGAGGCTGCAGCATGACGGAACGCAATTCCAGCCTCCCGTGGCGCAAGACCATCGGCGCGCAACGCCTCCCCGACGGCCGACTGATACTTGTTGTCGAATCCGGGGCCAAGCCGGTCGAGTTCCCGCTCGCGCAGGAACAGTCCTTCACTATCGGGCGCCTCACAACGATGAAGACGGGGACGGAACTCGACGAGGCGATTGTCGAGCGCGACGAACGAGGCAATCTGTTCGTCTCAAGCCCGCACGTATCGAGTAGACACGTGCAAGTCGACGTGAATCCAACGTCCGGCGTTCTCGTCACCGACCTGGGGAGCCTCAACGGAACGTTTGTGGGAGCGGACAGACTCAGCCCCGGCACACCCGTTCCGCTGTCTCCGGGCGATCGCCTCGTTCTATGTCACAAACACCAGATCGTATTCCGGATACGGAAGGATACGTGACGCGATGCTACTGGTCCTGAACGCGCTCCATTACATCATCGTCGGGGCGATCGCCGCGCTCGCCCTGCTCTGGTTGATCGGTGGGTGGACGGAGTATCGAGTTGCATGGCGCCGCATCGAAAAGGATGCGCCCAGTAAGCTGCCGGTCGGTGCGAGGCGCGAGGTCAGAACCTTGATGGTAGTGATGTTCGCACTTTTCGCGTGTCTGATGATCCTGCAGTTGACCCGCCATTCTCCAGGCCTGACCGGCATCGCCAGAGTGACGAGTGTTGAGCGGAGGGCGGGCAAGCGCGATTACGATCTGGTGCGCCAACAGATGGACGAGCGCCCATGGTACGGAGAACGTATCACGGGCAAGGGAAGCATCCTCGATCGACACCAGGTCGACAGCCTGGCGCTGGCACGGTATCATTTCGACGAGTCGGACAGCGCATTCGAGCGCCACTACCCGATTGGCGAGGCGGCGATCCATCTTGTGGGGTATTCGACGAGAGTGCGCGGAAGGGCTGGGCTGGAAGCGGCGTTCAACAACATCCTGATGGGCGAGGAATACCTTGCCGACAAGGTTGCCAACAAGGCCTTCCGGGTGGGCAAGGTCGGGTCCGACGTCGCGCTCACGATCGACTATCATCTGCAGAGGGCCGCATCCGAGGCCCTGGCCGAAGAACTCCAGCGGTTCCGCGCCAGCCGTGGCGCAGCATGCGTCATGGACCCCCGCACCGGCGAGATCCTGGCACTCGCCAGTGCCCCGAGCTACACGCTTGAGGAGGTTACGGATGGCTTCGCGTGGCTGATAATCAACCACGAAGTCGTCGAGATCGACGAGGATTCGGTCGGGATCGTGAACCCCGCCCGCCAGGATACGTTGCATCGCCTCGCCCTCGCCGACTACCCGGTGGAGACTCCCGAGGGTCGTGCTATCAGGAGCACCCGGGACAAGCCGCTCTTCTTCAGAGCCGTACGTGGCAGGTACCCGCCCGGCTCGGTCTTCAAGGTGGCGATGGCCGCTGCGATGTTCTCCGAAGGCGTCGAATTCGAGTACTCCTCGATGGGCGATGGTTTTGTGCCCGAAGGATGGCCCGACCACCTGCGAATCTACAGCCACGTGCCCGGACGATATGGGAAGCTGGACCTGATGCGGGCAATGGAAATCTCCGACAACGAGTATTTCGCGGCCCTGGCCGATTCCCTGGGTGGAGGCGTCATCGGCAAGTACGCGAATGCCATGGGCGTGATGGGCGAGATGCGCTGGAACTCCGATGACGACCGGCTGAACGAGTACCGATCGCTCCGCATTTCACCGCTAACGTATCGCCATATACCGGAAGAGGGGCCGAGCGACTCATCGTATCGAGTCGCACTTTCGGGCATCGGCCAGGGGCCAGTCGTGACGAACCCGATCCGCATGGCGGTGATGGCGTCCGTGATTGCCTCCGGGGGCCTGCGCCACGATCCGATCCTGGAACTGGGCCGGCGCCCACGCAGCCGGCGCGTTCTGGACGAGGACGTCGCTGAGGAAGTCCGTGACGCCATGATCGGCGTGGTCGAAGGAAAGGACGGCACCGCCACGGCGATCCGAATGGCAGGGGTGCGAGTGGCCGCGAAGACAGGCACCGCTGAGGCGCCCGGCAGGAGATCGCGCGACCACTCTCTGTTCGTGTGCTTCGCACCGGCGGAGGATCCGACGGTGGCCGTGGCGGTGATCGGAGAGAACGCTGGGTGGGGATCGGGCTTGGGCCTGCGCGTCGCGAAGCGCATGCTGCACGCGGCACAATCTCAGGGCTACTTCGACGAGAAGCCCGGCCTGCTTGACAGACTGCTAGGCGCCGAGGAGGTGGAGTAGCATGGGCGCGATCATCGTAGTGCTGACGCTGCTGATGCACCTCTCGGTGTACTGGGCCGGCCACCGCCTGGCGTACAATCCATCGCTTCTGGCTCTGATACGCAACGTGGTGTTCATACAGATGTTCGTACTCGTCATCGGCTGGCTGCAGAGAAGGTTCAATCTCCAGGCGAGCAGGCACATTGTGTTCATAGCTCTGCTGCTCACGTCGATCGGCTTGGCGTTCCAGTACCGCATCAGCTACGACATCTGGGCATCGTCGACGAAGTCCTCCATCGCGATTGCCAACAAGAGACGTTTCCTCAGGGACAAGATCAACATTCTCTTCGTCCGGCAGCACCCCGAGTCTGCGGCGGAATACACGCCGCCCGACTCACCTCACAGCCACATCAGCCTTGCCGACGAGGCAACCGGGATGCTCCAGACGCTGGCGAAGATGTCGATCGTACTGATCGCGTTCGTGGCAGCCGTGGTTCTTCAGATGCGGGGGAAGCTGGAGTTCCTCGAAGCCAACTACCTGTTTCTAGGGGTGATGACATTCATATTCACGATATTGCTGGGAGGCGTGACCGCTGCCTTCGGAGGGGCATCCGGAGGCGGAAGCTTCCTTGCCCAGATGACGCCCTGGGAGGTCCTCAAGATCCCTCTGGTCCTGACGATGACAGGGTTCATGGTCGCAACCCAGCCGTATTTCGGAAAGGAAGAGGCGCCGGCAGGCCGTGAGAGACGACGATCCTGGATTGCGAGACTCCTTCGTCGCCTCAACCCGCTACGGATATTCCTGGGGGATGTGCCGGGCGGCGACAGGCTGCGATTCTCGGGCGTGATGCTCCTCCTGTATCTCAGCCCGCTGTGGATATTCATACTGATAAGGGACTTCGGCCAGTTGTGGATCATGACGTTCTTCTACACGTTGTCGTTCTACGTTAGCACGCGTCGCCCGAGATTCGCCCTGGCGGGCCTCGGCCTGGTCGTTGTGATGTTCGGCGCGGTTTTGTGGCTCATGCCGATGGTCGACGGGCTGGCAGCCGCGATCATCGCGCACGACTGCTTCGGGGTCATCGCCGCGATGGGCGCCGCGGCTATCGCCGGCATATACGTTCTGTACGTCCGCATGACGGCGAGGGGGTCCCCCGCGAAGTTGGCACTCGTTGTCGCCGGCATGGCGGGCTGGTTCTTCGTGTCGTTCGCCATGCCGCCGTACATGATAACGCTCTTCGGAGCCGGCGACACCAACCCGATCAGGATATCGCGCCAGTTCGTCAAGCTGCCCGCCGAGGAGGTGACGCGTTTCCTGCAACACGCGCCGTCGCTGACCCGACGGCTGAGTACGGTGCTCGGGCTGCCGGACTCGCCGGACTCTCTCGCGTATGACATTCGACAGATGCCGACCGACGAGATCGAGCGCCGCCTCTCCGGATGGCGGATGTTCCACACCTACGGCAGTGATAGTACCCAGGCAGACCGGATTGCCGTGGTTCTGCGAACATGGCCGCGAGACGAGTTGCGGTGTCTGCTCCGCGCTTCACCTCGCTTCAGGGCGAGGCTGGGCACGCAGCTGGGCCTGGGGTCGGCCGCGAGGCCCGCGTCGATGGTAGACAAGATCCGGCGAATAACGCCCGAATCGCTCGTGGCGCGGCTCGGGAGCATGGGAACGTGGGAGCCACCCCCCAGCCTCGGCGTTCTCGCTACGCCCTGGCGCCGCATCACTTCGTGGTGGCGCATGTGGGGCCTACTGATCGGCGAACGGTCCGAGTTGCTTGATGAGTCGGGCCCCTATTGGCGCACGTTGGACCATCTGTTTCGCGGTTTCTTCGCGATGGAACACGGCGGATGGGTCGGGCAGGGCATGGGCATCGGATTCCCCGTGTTCGTACCGAAAGCCATCAACGACTTCATGTACGCCGCGCTCTGCGAAGAACTCGGCTGGTTGGGCGCTGCGGCGATCCTGCTGCTCTACACCGCGTTGATCTGGACCATCGTAGTTGTCGGGCAGCACAGCACGAATAACTACTGGCGGCTGGTAACGATCAACTTCGCGATCCTGTTCTGGGCGCAGGTCTTCGTCAATGTCGGTGGCGTCGTGGGATTCATCCCGCTCACAGGAATCCCTCTGCCGTTTATAAGTCGCGGTTTTTTCTCGATGTTGACTTCATTCACAGCGCTTGGGATACTGGTCGGCATCAGCCACGGTAGTGCAGAAGCGACGAAGCGGAAGGGATAGGTTCCATGCGGATGGAATACGGTGCGCTCACCGACATAGGCCGCCAGAGACAGGTCAATGAGGACAGCATACTTGCCAACGCACCGGCCGGGGTCTTCGCGGTCTGCGACGGTGTTGGGGGGCGTGCCGCGGGAGACCAAGCGAGCAAACTGGCCGTCGACACCATCGATCTCGTCGTCACGCAGAGCACCCGGACCATGCCCGGACTTGAAGGCGAGATCGCTATTCTGGAAGGAGCTATCGCGCGGGCGAATCAGGCGATCCGAGCCGAACAGAGCATGTCGGCCGACCTGTACGGCATGGCGTCAACGGCCGTCGTCGTGCGAGTGTGGGGGCGCTACGCGATCGTCGGACACGTTGGCGATAGCCGCGCATACCTGCTCAGGGCCGGCGGGATCCATCGCATCACGCGCGACCATTCTCTCGTACAGGGCCTCATCGACCGCGGCGACATGACGGCCGTAGCCGCGGAGACGTCGCCGGAGCGCAACGTGATAACACGTAGCCTGGGAATCGCCGACGCCCTGTCGCCTCTGGACATCTGCACGATCT
>CAZSJP010000008.1:0-23394 GCA_964606675.1 uncultured bacterium | reverse complement strand
AGAGACGGACGACTACCTCGGTATCGGATCTTACGGCGGCGGCTCCGACCACTTCACGACGGCCGGGCCGGGCATCTACGGGTACAACTTCTGGTTCAACGACACGGGGCGGGACCATCCCGACCGAGTCACATGGCCGGATGCGCCCCGCGATGCCTACATGACGATAGGCGCGGGGGGCAACTCGTCGGTCATCATCCCGAGCCTCGACATGGTCATATCCGCAGCGCGAGCGAACTGGGGCAACCCTCGTCCGGGCGACGCGCGCTCGCAGATGAACCGGGTGATGCGGCTGGCGGGTAGGGCGGTCACAGCAGCAGCCGATTCCGGCGCGCCGCCGGGGCAGGGGAACGCGCCGTGAGCAAGCAGTTTGCGAACTGCTACGCCGTCAGGATCGGGACAGTGAGCGACTACATGAACGCGGTGCTCGGCGCGGGTTGCTCTGTCATCGAGGTCGACGAGTTCGGCGACACGAAGGCCGACTGGGAGACTGCCCCGTTCGATGGGCTGCCGGAGTGTCTTCTGATTGTGTCGCGAAAGAGCCAGGGCCACGGAGTGTGAGATGCACGAACTGACGCACGACGTCGTCGTGATCGGCGGCGGGACGGCGGGTAGCGCGGCTGCGATCGCCGCCGCGAGGCGCGGGCACAGCGTCCTGTTGGTCGAAGAGCAGAACTGCCTGGGCGGAGTCTCGACCGCCGGCGGCGTGCCCGGATGGTTCGCGTCGGTCGACGGGCTGGGCGATGTCTTCGAATCCGTCAAGCGCGAGCTAGACGCGTACGGGGTCCAGGCCAGACGGCTGTATGCCCCTGAATACCTGAAGCTCGTTTGGCAGCGCCTCGCCGAGGACGCCGGGGTCGACATCCTATTCCATGCGTCCCTCGCCGGCGTCGAGATGCGAGGCGATTCGGTCGAGGCCGTGCGGATACTGTCTTGCTCGCAGACGCTTACCGCGCGGGCGAGCTTCTTCGTCGACGCGTCGGGCGATGGCGACCTGGCGTGCCTCGCAGGCGCCGAGTTCCAGCAGGGCGATCCGGTCGATGGCAGAACGCTGCACATGACGCTCACGTTCATGCTGCACGACACCGGCAAGCCGGTTACGCCGTACCTTCCTCACGGGCTTGAGCCGATCGAGACCGCCGACGACCTACCCGGGCTGCACGCCCATCACGGTCTGCCCGACGGCAGGATCTACTGCAACATGACGAAAGTAATCGGCCATGACCCGGTCGACCCGGTCAGCCTGAGCCACGCCGAGGGCGAAGCGCGGAACCAGCTCATCCGTGTGCTCGACTACCTGCAGCGCAACGAGTACCCGACCCACGCGCTGTCGTGGTCGGGCGCGACCATCGGCATCCGCGAGGGGCGGCGGATCGTCGGCGACTACGTGCTCTCAGGCGCGGAGATCATCGACAGGACCGAGCCGCTGTCGTTCGATGACGGCGTAGCGGTGGCAACGTCGCAGATCGATTTCCACAGTCTCACGAAGACCGGCGACGCGGGCTGGCGTCAGGGAGTACAGCCGTACAACATCCCGTACCGGTGTCTCACGGGCCGAGGGATCGCCAATATGCTCGTCGCCGGCAGGTGCATCGGCACCGATCAGGTCGTGCAGAGCAGTTGCCGCATGACGCCGACTTGCTGCGCGATGGGGCAGGCGGCGGGGACGGCCGTCGCACTTGCGATTGAACGCGACGAGGCCGACGTGCGGGACATTCCGATGGGGCAACTCCGCGAGGCCCTGGCATCGGACGGAGTGGAACTCGACCCGCGCAAGCACGAGCGCTTCGCCCACCACGACACCCGACTTGAGAGTGACGACCTGGCGCCGCCCGAGCACGTGACACTTCCAACCGAGAGGACAAAGCATTGACCGACGCCGACAGCCTGAACTTCGTGCCGCCGCGCATCTACGTCCTCGATGACGTATGGAAAAACCCCGACGCCGCATCCAGAGCCGAGCGCCTGGCGGGCCGCTCACCCGGCTCCGAGGTAAGGACGTTCTCGTACGACGACTTGCCGGACATCGTGGCCGACGAGAGCTGGGACCATCCGCGGAAGATGGGTGTCATGGATTCCGTGCCGACGCCGAGCCTCGTCCTCGGTCTCTTTCGATTCGACAGCGAGGCCGTCTCCGAGACGGCTGCACGTATGGAGGAGGCCTACGCCGGCGACGGTAGCTTCCCGTTCCGTGTCGCGGCGGGCGGTGGGGCGTTCAGCTTCTTCTGCTCTAGTACGCCGGACTTCTCGTGCACGGACCTCGCGGAGCTAAGGCCCAATCCGGAGCACGTCTGCCGGCCTCAGTGGCGGATCCACCAAGGCGTCGGCTGCCCGCACCAGTGCGCATACTGCATGCGCGGCGACGTCATAGTGAGCCACGTCAACACCGAGGACTACATCGAGCGGCTCGGCAACCTTCTCGACCGCAACCCGCTGCAGAAGACGTGGCTCTACGACGACGGCATGGACGTTCTCACGCTCGAGCCGCAACTGGACACGCTGGCGCCCCTCATGCGCTTCTTCGAGACCACGAGCGACCGATACCTGATCGTCCACACCAAGAGCGACCGGGTGCAGGCCCTCGTCGAGGCAGGCGCGCCGAAGAACACCATCGTCGTCTGGAGCCTGGGCGGGACGACTCAGTCGCGGCTGCTCGAAAAGGAGTGCGGAACCACCGAGAGCCGAATCGAGGCGGCGAGGCGCTGCCAGGACGCCGGGATCACGGTGCGGTACAAGTTCAAGCCGATCGTTCCGGTGAAGGAGTGGCGCGCGGAGGCCGAGTATGCGGTCGACTTGGCGCTCGACAGAACCGCCCCAGACAACGTCAGCATGACGGCACTGATGTGGATGGACGTCGACGAGCTGAGGAAGTGCATCCGGCCCCAGATGCTGGACAGCGAGTTCCTGGATGCCGCGGAAGCCGCTGTAGGCGAGATGGCCGGATCGAGGAACGCGCCGTTCCCGCATCGCGTTCGCGAGGATATCTATCGCCACTACCTGTCGGCGATTCGCGCGCGAGATCCCGACGTGCCCGTGACAATCTCGACCGAGAGCCTCGACATGTGGAAAGCGCTCGGCTCGGATCTTGGATTCACTCCCGGCAGCTATGTTTGTGGCTGCGGGGCCGGCGCGACGCCGAACTTGCTCACCCTGAATACCAACCCGTGGGGCGACGCCAAGGCCGCTCTCACGTGGGATGGGAGGCCGGCTCTGGACGGGTAGCGGCTCACCGGCGGGCGATGGGGGCGCCCAGGGCGCGGAGACCGCGCCCCTACGTTCATACCAGCCGGCTGTCACTATGAGCGACGCACCGTGCAGCCGCACGAGCCGAGGAACATCCTGGGGAGGGTGGCCGCCGGAGCCACAATCGGTCGCGCCACGCCTCGTGGCCATCGGCCCGTCCGCCGATGAACCCGAACGCAGTGAGAATCCGACATCCACATGTTGACGGGTGAGCCAGGGGAGATACCTTCTACTCTGCGCACGCTCAAGCGAACTGCGTTTGTGAACATCGAGGAGGAGTGTCATGTTCAGCCACGCCGCGCTCATCGTATCGCTATCTCTCGCAAGCGTCTCATCCGTCGCCGCCGCTGACATCAGCGGCACCGTCACCACCACCACCTGGATCGCCGCCAACTCGCCGTATCGGGTGGTCGGCCCGTGCGAGGCGCCTGCGGGCAACACGCTCATCATGAATGGTAGGCCCGGCAACCGTGTCGGACCGGATCACGTCGACTCGATCGTCCACCGCTTCTCGCCCGAGGCTATTGACAAGGGGGGGAGGGCGGATATTCGCGTTGAGGAAGGAGGTCATGCGCATGAGGGGCGAACGCGCGTGGAGAGGGGCGGCCTGCGCTGCGGCCATCGTAACCGCCGCTGGGTGCGGTCTGCTCGGTACGGAGACAGGTCCGTCGGACCCCGACCCCTCGTTTGTCGACTCATCGTTCACGGTCTGGTCCGCCAACTGGAATAGGCCGATGAACGCCCTTGCGTTCACCCCGGACAGCCGATATGTCATCGTCGGCGGCGCGAATCGCGGCATACCGCTCAAGAGCGCGGGACCCGGAGAGGGCCCCGCGAACCTGCAAGACCCCCCCCCCCGCCATGATCGTGCTCGATGCGGCGGATGGGTCCGTTCTCCGCGGGATGGATGTTCTTGGCACCGCCGGTCATATGGCAGTCACCGCGGATGGCGCCTTGGTAGTCGCGAACGGCCGTTTCGAGTCGCCGCCAGAGCAGTACAAGACGTACTTCGTCGGGGCGTGGCGTATTGCCGACGGCGCCACGGAGTGGGCGATCGCGGCATCGCGGCCCCAAACGTTTGCCGTGGCGCCCGACGGCAGACACGTCTACACCGCCGATGAAGCCGTTATCAGTGTCAGGCGCATTGCCGATGGGTCCGTGGTTCGGGAGTGGGACACAACTTCGGGCTGGTCGGTTCCACCCCGACCCGATCGCGGCGGCCACATATGGGACATGGCATTCACGCCGGACGGATCGGTCCTTCTGTGCTGGGAACGCGCCGAGGAACGCAGCGAGATCACGACCAGGTGGCGCCCGTCCGACGGCACACCGCTCGGGAGGCTCTCGGTCCAGGTTAGCTCCGGTCCGCAGGCTGGCCACGGGGGCCTGTACTACATGATGTATCTGGCTAACGACATGCGGGAGATATACCGAACTGACGCCGACGGCTTCGCGCTCGAACTGGTGGGCGCCTTCCGCGACACAGTCGGGGCGGCCAGGTTCAGGGTCAGCCCCGACGAGCAGCATATCGTCACCAGCACCTATGGCGACGGGCATCTGCTCGTCTGGAGGCTGTCGGATGGCGCCTTGCTTCGCCGGCTGGCCGCGCACAGCCATTCCGACGTATGCAGCGACGTACAGAACATCGCCATCGCGCCCGACGGGCAGCACATGGTCTCGGTCGGGTGCGACAACCACATCGTCCTAACACGGCTCGTTCCGGAGTAGAACGCGTCGAGGGGAGGTAGCGATGGCGGAGAGCTGCGCCGAGCCTCTTCGCTCTGCTCCGTGTCCGCCGGCACTCCCGCCATTCATGACCGACCCGCTCCGCTCCCACCGGTTGGTCCCTCGTGCCCATCGCGACACATCTACCGAACGTTATCCGGCCAATAGCATTGACAAGGGGGGTGAGGATGTATATTCCCACGTAGGAGGTGAGCGTCGTGCGCCGTAGCCGCCTGTGGCGGCAAAGCGCACGTTGGGAGATTGCTGCTTGGCTTCGCCCAGCGAGCAATCTCCGGTGCAGCCACGTGCGCAGTGGAGGCGAACGGATTGCACACAGGAGGTGAGCGAGGATGAGGATGATGCGCAGAACGGCATTCGCGTTGCTGCTGGCGGTTGTGGGGGTGGTTGCGTGTGGTTGCGGAGCGGAGCCGGGCACCGAACCCGGCCTGGACACACCACTTCGCACGTTCGGCGTCGATGGCTGGGTCATCGACATGGTCTTCACGCCCGGCGGAGACGGCCTCGTCGTTGGGAGTGCAATCGACTGGTTGCCCGGGCGCAAGCCCGCCCGGCGTAGCCTTACGCCGCCGCCGCCGCCCTCCATGCTGAAGTATGTCACCGTTCTGCGCCTCGCCGACGGCGAGGCGCTCCGCGCTCTCGGCCTGTACGCGGAAGCGACGGGAATGGTCTTCACGCATGACCGCAGACACGTGCTGTTCACGGGATTGGTCGAAGGCCCAGAGCCTCGCGACTGGACCTCCGCCCCCTCACGGCTATCGATGGTGCGAATCGATGATGGCTCGGAGGTCCGTGAATTCCCGAGTGACGCGACACCCCTTGGTCTGGACGTAACTGCAGACGGTCACTATGTCGTCGCGGCGATCCGGCTCCCCGAACATGCACACCAGGTCGCGGTCTGGAGCCTGGCGTCAGGCGACGAGGTCAGATCGTTCGACGCGTCATCGCCGCATGTCCGCGTCTCGCCAGACGGAAGCTACGTGCTGGCCGGCGCTGAGTTGCTGCGGATGGCCGACGGTGAACATGTCACCACACTTCCCCACATCCGGTACGCCGACGCCTACAGAGAGGAACGATCCGCCGCATTCACGCCCGACGGCCAGTACGTCATCTGCGCGGCGGGCGGGTTCGACGTTTCGAGCAGCGACAGCATGACCCTCGGCGCCTGGAGCATCCCGGACGGCGCGCTGGTGAAGGTGCTGAAGGGCCATACGCAGGAGGTCCGAGACGTTGCGGTAACGCCCGACGGGCGCTACGCGATCTCGGGCGGCGCTGACGGCAAGCTGTTCGTATGGCAAATCGGGGGAGCGTGGGAACTTGTTCGCGCCATCCGCGCGCACGATACGACGATCACCTGCGTCGTCGTCACACCCGACGGCCGGCACATCCTGTCAGGCGACGGGTACGGCACGATACACGTGTGGCCTATTGAGGAACGGACGGACGCGGCACGGATAGTTAATCCGTGACGGCTCCACACCCGGAGTTTGCGCCGTGGCCGCAGGCCACGAGAGCAGACTCGCAACGAACGCGAACGCAGCGAGCGTTCGACGCGTTACTCGGTTCCGGCACGGTGCGGAGAGACACCCCACGAGACGAGACCCAAGGGAGAAGCCGGATGAAAGCCAGGACAAGAGTTGCCGCGCTCGCCGTTGCCATATTTGCTGTATGGCTGGCATCGGGCACCAGCGAGGCGGCCGACCAAACGCGCCCGACGCTAGACGACGCATTCCGCGCCGGCCAAATCGATCACAGTACGCTGCTGGTGCAGCGCTTGGCGCAGATGATGTGCTCTGAGCACGCCGATGCCCGCTTCGCGCCGAGCGCCGGCGGTATGTGCGGTACGCCGATTATCGGCGACGTCATGCGGCACTACGATTCGCTCAGCCCACCGCATCAGTCCCTTGTCGACGGGCTGCTGAGGCGGCCGGGCGAACGTCCTGTAGCAACAGCGAAGACCGCGTACACACGCCCGACCGGTCTTCCCGATACCGTGTCGTCGCCCAGCGGCGTCTTCATGGTCCACTACGATGGCCCTCCGAGCGACTCTACGTCGCATGCACAAGCACAAGCCGTGGCGCAAGCGTTGGACGACGCGAGGGCGAAATACGGGTCCGGTGCCGGGAATCTCGGCTTCAGAACCGTGGACCTGGACGGCGGCTCAGGGGGGGGGAAGGACAACGGCAGTACGCAGATAGATCTGTATATCGACGGCCCCCTCGCTGTGAGCGGCTTCGCGCAACAGGAAGGGGGATCGGGATGGCTGCAGGTAAGGCCGAGGTCGAAGTACAACCCCGAGACCGGTTGGCCCGGCTGGGCGTTGGACGCGCTCGTTGGTCACGAGTATTTCCACCTGGTACAGGGCGAGTATGAGGACTGGGGAGACGAGGACAGGTGGCTCTCTGAATCTACGGCGACGTGGGCCCCGGATCACGTGTACGGCGAGAATTCCCACGCAAGTCCCGAGTATCTGGTAGCGTTCTTCGATGACGACAACGACTTGCCGTCGATCGCCAGCATAGATACGGGCAGTCGCGCGCCGCTCGACTACTATTACACACCGTCTGCTGGCGACCCTCCATGGCGTGAGCGCCATGTTTACGGGGCCGCCACATTCTTCTTCTATCTGGAACAGAAGCACGGTGCCTCGGTTGTCGAGGAAATCTGGGACGAATGCACCGAGTCCGGCGTTCAGAGCATTCAGGCGATGGAGAACGTGCTCCAGAGCAAAGGTTCGTCGTTCGTCGAAGCCTTCGACGACTTCGCGATCTACGCTTACGCGGTGGAGGACGACTACTGGCCCAACGGCTTCTACCTGCCGACTTACCCGATGCCCAATTACCAACTGGATGAGCGGGATGACTACTATGATGCGTGGAACTACTACGCCGATGTATTCGCGCACGCCGTCACGTCGATTGGCGCCGGAAACGAGGTGGTCGGCACGACTGGCTCGCCGCCCGGCGCATGGCTGCACAGGAGAGGCCGTACATATGTTCGGCTGACCGACCTGCCGACAGGAAGCCAGCGGTTGCAGATGGATATCACGGTCAAGGACCCCACGGACGAAAGCGAGGGCGACTGGCATTTCCAGCTTCTGACGATGGACAGCGATGGGTATATCGTGAACCAGACCGGCCCAATGGCGATCAGCAACTCATCCAACAACACCGCGACGAGGAAGGTGCTCTTCAGCAACAACTCCTGGTCATGGAGCCCGTCGTTGGATCACATATTCCTCGTCGTGTCGCGGCCCGTGGTGGGCGACGCGGTCACCGATGATACGCCGTACTTCCCGATAGCGGACGACGACCGCAAGTACAGATTCGACATAGATTTCACGGAGGCCACGACGCTGACGGTCAACGATGTTTCGTGGGCTGGAGAGTACTACCTCACTCAGACGATTACGGTGGCTAGCGGCAAGACGCTGGAGATTCTGCCGGGGACGTTGATCGAGGGAGAGGACTACAGGTTCGACGTATACGGAACGCTCATCGTCGGCGAGGGGGTGACGTTCCAGCATGGAGATGCCGAGCCGTGGTGGAATGGGATACGGGTGTATGGGTCGCTGGAGATGAGCGGCACGACGGCCAACCCGATCACGATGACCGGAACCGCAACGCCGATAGCTGTTTACAGCTCCGGAACTGTGGACATCTCGAACGTGAACATCAGCACCAGCGGCTTCAGCAACGCAAAGGGTTTCTACTCCAGCGGCAGCGGCGGCCTGACGCTGGACGGCGTGTCGGTCACAACTACCACGTCGTCTTCCACGCCTTTCTACATCAGCACAGCGTCCTCTACGGTGATCGAGATGGACAACTGCAAGGCGACGTACACGAGCACGGGCAATCCGAACGACGCGTTCTACATCAACGCCGACAACTCGACGGTGGATCTGGATCAGTGCCTCGCGACCCAAACCTCCTCGGGCAAATGGCGCGACGGATTCGACATCGACGGCGACGACGTCTTCCTTGAGGACTGCAAGTCGTACGATCCGTATACGGATGGGTTCAACGTATACTGCACCAACGCCCTTGCCACTCGCTGCACAACCTACAGCGCGGGGCGGTACGGCTTCTACATCAACGGTAGTGCCGGGTACATCTACGACGCCATAGAGCTTATCGACGTGCGGTCGACGCACAACGCGAGTACCGGCGTCCACCTGGTCGGCAACGGCGGTGACGGAAAGATGCATCATGTCACATCGACGGACAACTACGGCAATGGTGCGTACTTGTACGACTTGCAGCCGTATGTCACGCTCGGGGGCTACGGCTCAAGTTCGTACAACGACAATTTGGGGTCCGGCCTCGTCGTCGACGATTGCCCAATCGGGTCTATTGAGTATGCCACCATGGATGAAAACGCTTACGACGACGGCGCGGGACTCCTGGTGAGTAGCTCCGGCCCGTACCTGTGGAACACGAATATCCGAAACAACTACAGCTGGGGCGTCCGGTGCGTATCCGGCGCGAACCCGTGTTTCATGCGATGGAGTGGCAGCGCGGTGGACTTCAACGGCGAGAACGTGGTAAGGAACAACGACAGCTACGGCGTGTACATCGACGGCCAGTCCGAACCCGTTCTGGGCGACGTGTTACTCTACACAGGCGGCGGTCAGAACTCCATCCACTCCAACAGCTACCGGCAGGTTGTGTCCTTCAACACCGGGGAAACGATCAAGGGTGAGGGCAACTACTGGGGAGGCACGCCGCCCGGGAGCTTCTTCTACGGCAGTGTCGACTACAGCCACCACGAGGCGACGGACCCAAACTCGCCTCGGAAGCAGGCAAGGCGCGTCGACGAAGCCGACACGCTGACCGTCATGCCGCCGACCTCGGCGGCCGACGGCCTGGCATGGCGCGCGCTGACGGCGGCGGATCGCTTGGTGCACCTCGGAGAGCGAAGCGACGCGTTGCTCCAGTACGAAGCGGTCGTGACGCGGCCCGATGGCGGCTCCGCTCGGCCGATCGCTCTGCTTCATATGCACGACGCAGCTGGCAGGGATGAGACGCTGCTGGAGCAGTGGCGGACTCTTGCTCGTGCTGTTGACGACGAGTCCGGCGATCTGGGTGCCGTCGCGTTGTGGCGGCTGGGCATGGACTTGCGCCGCTCAGGTCGGACGAGTGAGGCGCTGGAGGCGTACGATGGTGCTGTGGCGGCCGCGCCGGGGCGCTGGGTGGCAGCGAAAGCCCTGTACGCCAAGTGGAACGCGCTGATGCCGGACACGACTGCGGCAGGCGCCGTGCGCGATCAGTTCATGGTGCTGTTCCCAGACCATCGGCTGGCGTTCGAGATCGACCCGGCGCTCCGAATCGAGCGCACGAAAATCGCGTTGGCCAGGAGAGCCGACGAGGAAGCTCTGGAGGAGGTCGAGGGTGCCAACGAGGCCGACCTCGCTTCGGCGCCACTCCTCGCCGCCGATCCGAACCCCTTCAACCCGAGCACGACGCTGACGTACCGTGTGGACCAACTCGGCGCCGTGAACCTGAGCGTCTACAACGTGAGCGGGCAGCTCGTGCGCGAGCTGGTGAGCCGGTCGGAGCACCAGCCGGGGCTGCACACGGCCGTGTGGAACAGCACCGACGCCAGCGGCAGAGAAGTCGCAACCGGAGTCCATCTCGTCCGCCTCAGCACGCCTGAGATGACCGTGACGCAGCGGGTGACTTTGTTGAGGTAGTTTGCTGCGATACTGCAACCGACAGGGGTGCGGCACAGAGCGGGTGTCGCGCCTCTTTTGCCCCCCGACCGTTTGCTCAGGCAGCATCCGTCGCGTTATTTCACAGTCGTTGATGGCTTGGGCCATCGACGGCTACGTTCGCGATGGCCGCTCTCGACGCTCTTCGTACCGATTGATGACCAGCCCTGACGCACTGTCCCCCGAAGAAAGCCGCATGGGCGAGATCACTCCGCGATCGGTAGTGATCGGCCTCGTCGCCTGCGGCCTCGTCAGCGTATGGGTCCCCCACTCAGAGTTCGTCATCGGCGCGTCGCGGCTGAATCTGTCGCAGCTTCCGGTGGCGGCGACCGGATTCTTCTTCGGCGTCATACTCCTCAACACCCTCATCGGCCTCTTCGCGCGACCGGCGATGCTGAAGCCCGCGGAGATGCTCGTCATCTTCGTCATGGCTTTCATCGCGTCGGTGATGGCAAGCTCCGACATGCTCAACTGGCCGATGGGCATCATGTCGGCGCCCTACTACTTCGCGACGCCGGAAAACCGGTGGATCGACGACGTATGGCCCCATCTGAGGCCGTGGGCGAACGTTCCCGGTCCGGGCGAGCACCTTCGCTGGGCATTCGTCGGGAAGCCGGATGCGGAGGCGATTCCCTGGAGCATCTGGTTCCTGCCGATGTTCTGGTGGGGGACGTTCATCGCCGCGGTGGGCTTCGGATCGATCTGCCTCGCGTCGATACTCAGAAGGCAATGGGCCGACCACGAGCGGCTCGCCTACCCCCTGGCGCAAGTGCCTCTCGACCTGATGAGCAACCCGGGCGGGCGGCTCAACTTGCCGGAAATCATGCGCACGAAAGCGTTTTGGGTCGGCGCGGGCGTGCCGCTGTTCGTGATCCTTTTCAACTGCATCAGCTACTTCAATCCGCAAGTGCCGCGTATTCCGCTGGCATCGTCGGTGGCCGTGTCGCTTGGCAAGGGATTCCCCGACTTCGCCGTCCGCGTGAACATGTACGTGCTCGGCTTCGCGTACATGGTCAACACGAACGTTCTGCTCAGCGTGTGGCTGTGGAACTTCATCATCATCGCCGAGAGCGGCATCTGCGAGCGCGTCGGGTTCTCGCTGGGCGCGCGCGGCGATCCGTATTCATCGCGCGACGCTCTGACGAGTTGGCAGGGCTACGGCGGTTTCATCGTGTTCGTGGCGATGAGCTTGTGGATGGCCCGGGGTCATCTGCGGCACGTCTGGCTCGCAACACTCGGGCGGGCCGATGCCGACGACGATCGTGAGCTGTTGCCGTACCGATGGTCGGTCATCGGCGGATTCGCCTCGGCGTTCTACATGGCCGCGTTCCTCGTTGCATTGGGCATGTCGTGGGCGATGGCGCTTGTGTTCCTCGGTGCGGCGTTCGTGGCGTATCTCGGCACCGCGCGCGTGGTTGCTCAGACCGGGCTTGTCTACATGCAAAGCCCGCTGACGCCCAACATGTATACCCTGGGCGCGTTCGGGACGGTGGGCATACCGGCGGGCGAGATCGTCGGCATGGTGGGCGCGTACTCGCTCGTCGTGAACGGCCGTGCCCCGCTTCTGCCGGCGATATTCCACATCAGTTGGATCGGCGCGAAAATCGGCCGTGCGGGAAGGCGCATGTTCCTGACGGCGGCAATCGGTCTCTCGGCGGCGTTCCTCATCGGCGCGGCCTACTACCTCCTCATCGCCTACACCCACGGCTCGACGACGTTCACGTCCGTTCCGTTCTCGTTCCACGGCGAGCAGGTCTACGACCAGATCATCAAGAAGATGCAGGCACGAGTCGACGTCGACTGGGGCCGTTGGACGGCGCTGGGCATCGGCGCGGCGGTGATGTCGGTGCTGACGCTGCTGCAGTATCGGCTCCCCGGATGGCCGGTCCACCCGGTCGGATTCCCGATCGCCGCGGCGAACAACGTCCACCGAATCGCCTTCACGATCTTCGTCGTCTGGCTCATCAAGAGCGTGATCCTGCGGATGGGCGGTGTCGCGCTGTACGAACGTGCGCGGCCTGTGTTCCTGGGCATCATAGCCGGCTACGCCCTCGGCGTGGCGATCTCGTACGTGATCGATTGGGCCTGGTTCCCGGGCGCCGGCCACCCGATACACGGTTGGTGACGGACAGGGAGGCTCTCGGCCCGCGCCCGAGGCCTCCTTTCCGTCGCGAACCCTTTGACCCAACCGGTCGCCATGTCGATCATATGGAACGGACCGAGTCGGGCTGCCGCCCATCGAAGCGGGGCAGCGCCCCTGCTATTCGAACGTGGCGGCGTATGGAGAGGAGTGAAGCGGTATGCTGAAGTTCGGTGAGATAGTAGTAGACGAAGGATACGCGACGGACGAGCAGATCGAGACTGCACTCGAGTATCAGAAGAACACGGACATCGTCCTCGGAACCGTACTGGTCGGCACGCACAAGATGACGCACGCCGATGCCGAACGCGTGACCGATTTCCTGAACGGCCCGGAAGGAACGGGGAAGACGTTCGGCGACGTCGCCATCTTCATGGGCTACTGCACCGAGGATGACGTGAAGCGAGGGCAGCAGGTACAGAAAGAGAGCAAAGGTATGCTCGGGCACCTTCTGGTAGCGCTCGGATACATCACCGAAGAGCAGCGCGAGAGTATCCTCAAGATACAGTTCCCGGGAAGCTGACCGTGCGGTGGGATCGGCCCACCGCTTGACGGCGCACCACACGCCAGACCGGGAGTCGACCATGTCCGCGTACATCCACGGCGAGCCACTCAAGATCGATTCGGGACCTCACCTCTTCCTCGACGACCACCTCGTCGAGGACCGGTGGGCGCTGGCTCGCACCGTCAACCCGCCGCATCCGCATCTCGGAAACCCGATCATAGTCGCTGAACGCCCGTGGGAAGAGCGCCCGTACCGGCCGCAAGTCTTCTATGACGATGCGATCGGTCGGTATCGCATGTACTACCAGTGCTTCAGCGGAACGAACTACTGGGAGCGGCTCGGGCCATCCTACTTCACCTGCTACGCCGAGAGCGACGACGGGGTGATATGGGAGAAGCCGGAATGGCCGGACGCGCCGTTCGGCGAGCACACCGCGACGAACGTGATATCGGTTGGTGGTAGCGCGCAGATTCAGGCACCGTACATCCTGAGCGCCCGAGGGGCGCCGCAGGATGTCTCGAGTTCGCCGCTTGCACCAAACTCGGAGTGCGCCCCGGCGTCGGCCTATCCCAACGGCGCGCCGTACTGGATGACGTACAACAACGGTGGGCTGCGGCTGGCGTACTCCGACGACGGCATACATTGGACTCCTGCTCGCGATGAACAGCTCTTCCTCTACCACAGCGACACGGGCAACCACGTCCTCTGGAACGACGCGTTGGGCAAGTGGGTGCTCTACATGCGGCCGCCCATGTTCGCGGCGGGGGTGCACGAGGGACCCGGCAAACGCCACTACCGCAGGCGCACCGCGGTGAGCCTCAGCGACGACCTTCTGACATGGTCGACACCCCGCACCGTGCTCTACCCCGACGAATTGGACCCTCCCGACTACGACGACACGCACGTGTTCAAGTACGGCAACCAGTACATCGGAATAGTCACGCACATTCATCAGGACCAGCACGGTGCGAACGACGCCTCGCTGGCCGTCAGCCGCGACGGCTCCAGCTTCGAGCGCCCGCTGCCGCGTCAGGTATGGCTCCCTCGCGGCAGACCCGGGGCGTTCGATGCCGGATGCGTCTCCGTATGCGCGCCGGTCGCCCGAGGCGGCGAATTGTGGTTCTACTCGACCGGATTCCCCGAGCCGCAAGCCGTGTTCGAGCAGGACTCAGCTATCGGCATCTACAAGCTCATGGCGGACCGTTTCATCGCCCTGGAGGCTCACGAGCCGGACGGGCGGGGCACCGACGGCGATTTCGGCTACCTGCTCACGAAGGAGTTCGTGTGGCATGGCAAGCGGCTGTCCGTCAACTGCCGCATGCACGGCGGCGACCGGAACACACATGGCGACCTGCGTGCCGAGGTCGTCACGAAGCCCGACGACAACGACCCGGCGGGACGAATGGGGCAAACGGTGCCCGGCCGGTCGATTGACGACTGCGACCTAATCCGCTCCAACAGCCCGCATCAGGTTGTCAGGTGGAACGGCGACGACGACTTGAGCATGCTCGACGGCAAGGCCGTATACCTCCGCTTCCGGCTCCGCAACGGTGGATTGTTCAGCTTCACGATGGAGAGTTGACCGCGTGGCCGTCGTGCGTCGCGCGCCTCGATGACTTCGCTTGCGCCGAACTCGATAGTGTTCCTGGGGGGCATCTCCGGCGGGTTGGAGAGGTCTGGAACGGTAGTGCCGGAGCCGATAGTCGCGCGTAGATGCATTCTCAATCCCCTTCCCACTCGGCTCCGAAGCCCTCGACGAACAGGTTGCCGACGTTGTCCTTCACGCTCACGTTGTCTCCGTGGCCGCCCAGGTCCTTCGTGAGCGCCTCCAGCGCGCCCCGGTCCATGGCGTTGTCCCTTATCACGGCATTCTCCAGCGCGCGGTAGACGATGCCGTACCGGGGCGACCACTCGCCCTTGTCGCGGTCGTTCCTGCCTGCCCGCATCGTGTTGCCGGTGCACGTGAGGCCGTGCACGCGTTCGAATCGAAGGTGCGCGTCTTCGTGCTCCTCCAGCTCACGCCAGTGTGGAGCGCCGCTACGGAAGATGATGTTGCCCGTGATGCTGAAGACCTCGCACGGTTTCCTGCCGCGTGGCAGCAGTGCGATACCCGGCCCGCCAGACCGATCGACGTAGTTGCCGGTCATGTTGTAGTAATTCCCGCCGCAAACGACGATGCCGCCGCCTGCGTTCCACTCGATCCGGTTGCCGGTCATCGTGACGGCCGCGTTCTTTCCGTAAGCTCCATAGCCGGCTTCTCGGTTGTTGGAGAGCCAGTTGTCGAGGATGAATCCGTCCCAGCCTCGGACATACAGACCGTTGCCGCCGTTGTCCGATACCATACAGCTTCGGACGGTGAAGCACCACACGTGGTCGAGGCGTACGCCGTCGCCCGTGAAGCGGCTGACGCGGCAGCGCTCAATGCACGGCGTGTCCTCTTCTTTATGGTTGTCCTCTTTGTCGATCAGCACGCCGTGGATGGCATCGCCAAGGCCCGCGCCGTCGAGACACAGCCCGTCTAGCGTCGTGCCTATGGCGCCGGTCAGGTCGATCAGGCACCGCGCGCGGTCGTCGCCGAGGCGCAAGATGGATCCACCGAAATCGCGGAAGTCCCACGTGGGATTCCCGGCCATACCGACGTGCGGCGGTATGGAAATGGTGGTCGTGAGGAACGTGCCATCGGGAACGAACACGGTCGCCCCCGTTTGGGCAGCCTGCGCTACGGCCTGTCGTATGGCGCCAGTGTCGTCGGCCTTGCCATCGCCCCGAGCGCCGAAGTCGCGTATGTTGATCATGGCGTGTTCGGTCATGGACCTCCCCTTTCGAGCGATCGGCGACCAGGCACATTGGCCGCGAACGCCCATGTACAGCGGCGGATTCCCTGCGCCGCGACGAACATCGAACATACACACGGGCGCCGGAGGCGGCAACGAAAGCCGCGCGGGACGACACGACCCGACGCGACGGCGTACAACAGACAGTCGTCCCCGTTGATCCGGGCCGGCCCGTAGTCATACATTCAGCCATCGTGGCGACTGCACGTGGGAGCGCACGCGGGCCGGCGAGCCCAGCGCGGCCTTCGCGCGGATATCTCTTGCGAGTCGCTGGGCGTCGCGTCAGAGAACACGAATACGATGGTGAGGGAGCTGCTGGCCCCGCGCGCTAGAATCTCGGCTCCCACGACGGGACAGACGCCGGGCCGTTCCGGCATTGCAGGATCGCGAACAGAGTGGCACGAGAGGAGCCGACATGAGAGAGATACGCCCGGACAGGCTGAAGAGCGCCGAACGCGTTCGCGTCGCGAGTGGGAAAGGCTACTTCCCCGTTCTCGCTAGAGCCGCCGACGGCGCGATAGTCGCGGCATATCGCGACGGCGCCGGACACATGGGGCGGCCCGGATTCCTCGTTTCCAGCAGGTCCGAAGACGCGGGGCGGTCGTGGTCGGAGCCGGTGATCGTCGTGAAGACGGCCGAGTACGACGATCGCAACCCGGCTATCGGCGTGGCCAAGGACGGCAGCATCACCGTCGCCTACCACGCCAATGGAATGTACGACGCCGACGGCAGCTACATGACCGACCGTCGCGACCCGAAGGCCGTGCATACGGGGCTCGTGCGATCTGCCGACCACGGCCGCACGTGGAGCGCGCCCATGCGCTGGACGGACGCAACCGAGTGGGACGCCATGTCGCCCTACGGCAGCATTCTCACGCTGGACGACGGCACGATGGCGATGCCGATCTACTCCGAGACAAGCTGCCTGCTGCGGTCGACCGACGGCGGGCGCTCGTGGGGCGACCTTTCGCTTGTCGCGGAAGACGTCAACGAATCCGCGTTCTGCGTGCTCCGGAGCGGCAAATGGCTGTGCCTGGCGCGTTTGGAAGACGGCGGCGATTCCGGTTGCATGGTGATGCGCACCTCCGACGACGGCAGCCGCACGTGGTCCGGGCCAACCCCGTTCCTGACCGGGCGGCGGTTGCCGGCGGACCTTCTGCCACTGTCGAACGGATCGGTCTTGGCGGTCTACGGCTACCGCGACGCGCCGTGCGGAGCCAGAGCTACCCTGATAGCCGGAGACGGCACGACAGTGGGCGATACGGAGCTTGTGCTCCATGACGCATCCAGAACGGGCGACTGCGGGTACCCCTCGGTGGTGCTGGCCGACGGATGGGTCGTCGTCGCGTTCTACGATGCAGGCGAGTGCACCACGTACGACGGCACGAACTCGTTCTGCGAATCGATCCGCATCCGAGAAGACGAGCTGATCGCCACTCTGTCGTAGATGGCGCCACCACCCCGGAAGGATACGATCATGCCACTTGTCGATGCACTGTCGCTACCCGGCTCCGAGCGAGTTCGGCTCACGTTCGGCCGCGGGTTCTTCCCGGTGGTCGCGGTCACCAACGACGGTGCGTTGCTGGCCGTCTACCGAGATGGCGGCGGGCATGGCGGCCACGGTGGGTTCCTCATAGCCAGCCGCTCGGAGGATGCCGGAGCGACGTGGTCGGATGCCGTGACGGTCGTCAAGACCGAAGAGTACGACGACCGCAACCCGGCGCTCGGCGTCGCGGCGGACGGAACGGCTACGGTAGCGTATCTGGCGAACGGCTCGTACGGCTTCGGAGGGGCGCATATCTCCGAAGACAGGCGCGATCCGAAGAACCGCCACACCGGCATCGTGCACTCGACCGACGGCGGGCGCACCTGGGGCGAGCCGATGATCTGGACCGACGCAACCGAATGGGACGACATGTCACCGTTCGGGTTCATCGTGACGGCGTCGGACGGCTCCATGGCGATGCCGATCTATTGGGACGACCGGAGCATGCTGCTCTGGTCGCGCGACAACGGCTACACGTGGGGCGATCTTCGTTTGGTCGCGAACGACATCAACGAGGCGGCGTATTGCGTGTTGCCGGATGGTAGATGGCTCTGTATGGGTCGGAACGTCGAGGAGCCGTCATCGCGGATGCTGCTCTCGCGGTGGTCGGACGACGGCGGCAAGACCTGGTCCGATTCGTGGGATTTCTACCCCGGATGGCGCTACCCCGCCGATCTGTCGGTTCTGTCCGACGGGTCGGTGCTGGCCTGCTATGGCTTCCGGGAGCCGCCCCACGGCGTCCGCGCTCGCCGGTCGACGGATGGCGGGCGGACATGGTCGAAGGCCGAACTCATCATCGACGACCTGTCGCTCAAAGGCGACTGCGGCTACCCTGCGACGGCACTGGTCGATGGCTGGGTCGTCACTGTCTACTACAGCGCAGGCGATTTCGCGAACTTCACGGACCCGACGCAAGCGTATTGCGAGGCCGTCCGCTACAGAGAGCAGGAACTGATCGCCGCGCTGGAGGCGTAGCCGGATGGTATCGCGTGGCGCCCGGCCCAACGTCGCCTCGGTGCTACCCGTCGTGTTCACTCTACTCTCGCTGCACGCCGCAGCAATGGCGGAGTTCATCATGCCCGATATGTCCGATATGTCCGATACATTGGAACTACACGTAGCACCAGGTGGCGACGACCGTTGGTCGGGCCTCCTCGCCGCCTCGAACGCCGACATGACCGACGGCCCGTTCGCGACCCTCGAGCGAGCAAGAGACGAGATCCGGCGGGTACGAGAAGCCGACGGACTGCCCTCGGGCGGCGCAACCGTCTGGCTGCATGGCGGGGTCTACCGCTTCGCCGAGCCGTTCGCCCTCGCCGCGGAAGACTCCGGCACCGACGACGCGCCGATAGCCTACCGAGCGGTCGATGGCGACGACGTGGTGCTGAGCGGTGGCAAGCCGGTCGATGGCTTCGAGCCGCACGAAGGCGAGATCGTGCGCGCCGACGTGGGCGACATGGGCCTCGATGGCCTGACCACTGAAAGCACCGATCCGCTGCAGCCGTTCGAGCTTTTCTTCAACGGCGAGCGGATGGACCTCGCTCGGTGGCCCAACCGCGACCATGACGACCCGCGCGGCGGAAAGTGGGCCTACATCCGATCGATCCCTGAAGAGGGCACGAAGACGACGTTCGGTGTCGTCGCGGACTCCGAGCGCATGGCGTGTTGGGCGCAAGCCCCCAACACCCAGGTGCAAGTTTTGCCCCAATACAACTGGCGAGATCAGTTCATCGGCATCGAGTCGACCGACCCCGGCACCGGCGAAGTGGTGCTGTCGACCCCGACCGCATACGACATCATGCCCGGCAGACGGTTCTACGTGCGAAACGTTCTCGAAGAACTCGACGCGCCGGGCGAATGGTATTTCGACCGCGAGCGCAACCACATCTACTTCTGGCCGCCGGCCCCGCTCGAAGAGGGTTCCGTCACAATCTCGTACGCGGAGAACGTGGTCCGCATTGACGGCGCCGGGAATATCGCTTTGCAGGGCGTCGCCGTCGAGCACAGCCGCGCTGCGGGCGTTCATATCGAAGACTGCCGCAACGTATTGGTGGCCGGGTGCACGATCCGTCGGACTGGTGGCGACGGCATCGCGATACAAGGGGGCAGTTGCTCCGGCGCCACCGGCAACGACGTCCATGACACGGGCGGTGGCGGAATCTCGTTGACAGGCGGCGACCGTCCGACGCTCGTCGATGGCGGCCACTTCGCGCTCAACAACCACATCTATCGATACGGGCGGCTCGTGAAGTGCTACCAGATGGGCGTGCACGTGTTCGGCGTGGGCAACCGCGTGGCCCACAACCGCATCCACGACGCGCCGCACACCGCGATACTGATACACGGCAACGAGCACCTGATCGAGTACAACGAGATATACGACGTTGCGCTGGAGGGCTCCGACACGGGGGCGTTCTACATCGGGCGCGACTGGTCGGCGCGTGGCAACGTGGTGCGGCATAACGTGTTTCATGACATCTACGGCTACGGCTTCGAGGGTGGTGACGAGAACGCGGGCATCTGGCGCTACGAGACGCCCCACGGCGCGTGGCCAGTGTACCTCGACGACTGCGCCAGCGGCACGACGGTGTTCGGCAACGTCTTCTATCGTTGCGCCATGGGTGCGCTGCACCTCGGTGGCGGCCGCGATAACGTCTTTGCCAACAACGTTATAGTCGAGTGCTACCCCGCGGTGCACACCGACGCGCGGTGGGACGAGTTCTTCACGGAGGACTCCGACGGCGGCGTGGCGACCTACATGCGGAATCTCATGGAGTCGGTGAACTACCGCGAGCCGCCCTACAGCGAGCGCTACCCCGAATTGATCGACCATTACGACGACGACGTTCGCGTCCCCAGGCGCAATGCGATCAGGAACAATGTCGTCTGGTACGAAGACGACGATATCGTCGGTTTCTGGGCGATGCACCGGAAACCCGGCGGCTCGGTCCTGTGGCAACTGCAGAACTTCGACGCGTCCACCATGATGATCGATAGCAACCTTGTCTGGCACTGCGACCAACCGGTGCGTGTCGAGCAATCGCCCTACATGCAGGATGGGAGCACCGTCGGCTGGGATGAATGGCAGGCGATGGGATTCGACACGGGCTCGCGGATCGCGGAACCGCTCTTCGTCGCCCCGGGCCGGGACGACTACCGTCTGCGAGAGAACTCGCCGGCATTCGAAATGGGTTTCGAGCCGATACCGATGGAGCGAATCGGCCTCTACGTGGACGAGCACCGGTCGACGGTGCCGCCGGCAACAGACGGGCCGAAGCGCTCGATTGCAATGGAGTCTCGGCGCTTCATGTCCGAGGACATCGAGGCCGACGGCGAGTGGCACTACCCGAGGGAGTTCATGGTGGCGGGTCCGTTCCCGCTTGGATGGGACGGTACGTGGGTCGATGAGGATGGCGGCGTCCCGACTCCCGCTCCGGGGTTCACGCAGCGTTGTGCGCCGGAAGGGCCGTGTAGCTGGAGCGCAAGCACCCGATATGCCACAGTCGATGGCGACCAGCCGTGGCTCGACGCGCCCAGAGATGACGTGGGCTACCTGGACCTGCTGCCCCACTTCGCCACGACGGACAACGTCGTCGCCTACGCGAGATGCCGCATCATCGCCAAGTCGCGGATGCAGACCCGCTTGAGCGTGGGCAGCAACGACGGCGTGCGTGCGTGGGTCAACGGCCGGCAGGCCGTCGCCGCAGAGGTCGTCCGGACGGCGTCGCCCCATCAGCACGTGGTGCCGGTGAAGCTGCGTGCCGGGATGAACGACGTGCTGGTGAAGGTCTCGAACCTCGGCGGGCAGTGGGGCGCATTCGTTGCGTTCGAAGACCCGGAGCGTGAGTTGGTGTTCGAGGCGGACTGACGCCGCATCTTGGGGCCGCCGACGCGTCCACGAGCGAACGCCCCCTACCGCCTATCCACTCTCCTCGGCACCACGTCGCAGGTCTCGACGAACCACGTGAGCATCCGCTCGCGTAGCTCCGCCAGAACATCCGAGAGCGCCGGGTCGTCTATGCGGTTCACAAGCTCGCCGGGGTCGCTCACCAGGTCGTACAACTCGTCGGTCTCGTAGTGCCGCCGCGTGTACTTATGCCGCTGCGTGCGGCACATAACGGCCTTGGTGTGCTCCGGGATGTGCCTCTGCCGGTCTAGCCGCGGCCAGTATTCCCCGGACGGATTCTGGCTGCTCGTGCTCTCAAGCTCCTTGCACTGCTCCTCGCCCTCGAGCCTGCCACCCTCGGTGTACACCGCGTCGCGGTGCGCATCCGCCTCCCCCGACAGCACCGGCAGAAGCGATCGTCCGAAATGATCGTGCCCCGGCTCGATCCCCGTCATGGCCTCGACCGTAGCCGGGAAATCGATCAACTCCACCAGCGCGTCACTGACCCCCGGCTTGGTCTCGACCCACGCCGGCGGCTTGATCACCAGCGGAACGTTGGTGATGCAGTCCTCATACGAGTTCTGGCACTTCTCGACGATGCCGTAGTCGCCGGTGTAGTCGCCGTGGTCGGAGAACATGAATACGGCGGTGTCGTCGTAAAGCCCGGCCTCTCGCAGGGCGTCCATTATCATACCGTATTGATGGTCGACCCGCGCGCACATGCCGTAGTAGGTCGCCCGAAGCTCCGTCCAGCGCTCCTCGGTCCACGTCTGCATGTTCTGGTTCTCCCAGATGCCGCGCAGGATGCTCGGCTTGCCGCGCCATCCGTCCGGCGTTGGGAAGCGATCGGGGATCTTCTCGCGATCGATCATGCTGTACCACGGGTCCTCGACGCGATACGCCGGGTGCGGGAACCCAAGCGGCAGATAGGCGCAGAACGGGCGGTCCTTCGGCCACGTGCGAATCAACTCAACGGCGGCCAGGACATTGCCCCAGTCCCCGTCATAGGGCCGGTCCTCCTCGGGCAGGTCTTGCTTGCCACGGTAGAACGAGTAGAACGTATCGCTGTCCGGCTCGCCGCGCCACTGGTTCCCCTTCGCCGGGTCAAACCATTCGACGCGCCGCTCGACCCGGTTTCGGTAGTGGCAGTGTCGCTCGACCGACTCCTGCCCCGGCGTCAGGTCGTTCTTGCCGCCCCACCAGACGTAGTAACCCTCATTCTTGAGCGTAGCCAACAGCACCGGGTCGTCGCTGCTGTATCCGTATTGGTGCTGCATGTGATACATCGTGCGATGCCCTCGCACGTGGGCGTACCAGCCGCTCATGAAGCTGCAGCGGCTAGGCGTGCAGACCGTTGCCTGGCAGAACGCTCGCGTGAATCCGACTCCGTCCTCCTGCGTCACTCGGTCGAGGTTCGGCGTCACTGCGGCGGGGTTACCGGCGAACCCGAGCACGTCGGCGCGCCACTGATCGGGGTTGAAGATGACTATGTTGGGTCGCTTTTCCGACATGGCATCGCTCCGTGCATGAGTGGTCCGGCGTCGTCTCTAGCACAGTGATAGCTACGTGCGGTCCGCTTGAGGATCAAGCCTAGTCCGCGTTGGCCGCCGAGGGCGGCCACGCGGACTTTGGGAGTTTGCCGCGCAAACTCCGGCGGCTCTTCGATTGGTGTTCCCGCGAGTGCGGAGCATCCGTCAAGAAGCGCAAGCACCGCGATAGTTCTGCGTAGTCCGCGTCGCCGCCTTCGGCAGGCGCCCTGGACTTTTGGGGGTTGCCCGGCAGACACC
>CAZSJP010000007.1:0-23597 GCA_964606675.1 uncultured bacterium | reverse complement strand
GTACGTTCGCCGGTGCACGTGGTGAGGACAACGTCATGACACATCACAGCTAGACCGCTGTACCTCCGGCAAGGCGCGGGAAGCAGGCAATGCTACAACCCGGTGTCATCAGCAGCACTCGCAACCCGCGGATTCTCGATGCGCGGCGGCTAACGAGCCGCAAACACCGCCGACGGCAGGAGCGCTTCTTAGTCGAGGGGCTGCAATCGCTCCACATGGCGCTCGACTCCGACGTGCAGCCCAGGGACGTGTTCCACCTTGAGCGCGCCGATCTCAGACCCGAACCGGCCAGGCTCCTCGACCGTTTCGCGGCCTCCGACGCCCGGTGTCAGGCTGTCTCGCCTGACGTGATGGCGAAACTCTCCGAACGTGACGCTCCCGCGGGAATCGTGGCTACCTTCCGAACTCCGCAGCGTTCTCTCGCAGATGCCGACTTCGACCGGGACGGGCTATTCGTCGTGCTCGACCGCCTTCAAATCCCGGCCAACATCGGAACGCTGATCCGCACCGCGGACGCGGTCGGAGCCGCCGCGGTGGTGACGATAGAGCCTGGCGCCGACCCATACGACCCGGCTGCCGTTCGGAGCAGCATGGGATCGCTCTTCAACCTGCCGCTGATACAGACCGACGATGTCGCAACGCTGTTCGGGACGCTGGGCCGGCACGGCATCAGGGCCGTGGCGGCGGACCCGCATCGCGGCGCGGAATGGGGCAGAGGCCTGTGGGATGCACGGACGGCGCTCGTGCTCGGAAACGAAGCACGGGGACTGTCCGACGACGTCGCGACCCACGTAGACGAGTACGCGCAGCTCCCGGTCGTCGGAAAGGCTGAATCCCTGAACGTTGCGATCGCAGGCGGCGTTCTGATGTATGCATGGCTTGAGCACAACACGTCGCGGTGAGGTTCGCGGCTCGGCCTGTCAGGGCCGAACGGGCATTCGCACGACGGTCACCGAGCGCGGCTTCAGAGTCAGCCCGAGCACATCGTTGGACCCCTCGGTTGGCCGCGACGTAGTCGCTACCGCGTCGTCGGCGCCGAAGTCGTTGTACGCAAGAACGTCTTCGCCCGTGATCTCGAACACGGTACCTGCGCCATCGAACCGCGCGTCGCCGACCTCGAGAGCGGCGTCGACCTCGTCTGAACGATGTCGATTCACCGCGTTGATGGTGACAGTACTCTCGGACGGACTGTAGCTGGCCGAGACGTCGAGCACCGGGACATCGCCGTGGCTGCCGGCCGCCACCGATTCGCACTCGAGGTGCGCGTCCAGCGAGTGGGTTCCGTTCTCTAACGTGTACAACTCCAGCGGGTAGAAGATTGTCTGTAGGAAGATGCCTTCCGGCGACGTGAAGATGGCCGGGATGACGTTCACCAGCTGGGCGAGATTCGCCATCCGGACGACGTCGGCGTGCCGGAGAAACGCGTTGAGATACATCGCGACCACAAGCGCGTCGCTGAGCGTGTAGCGCTCGTCCGGCACGCCGTCGCCGGGCGAGAACCACGAGTTCCATTCATCGAACGCGATGGCCATCCGGTTGCCGTCCGGTACCGAGTACGTCGCCGCATCGATCATGCCTCGGACCGCCGCGATGTAGCGCTCGATCGCGACGCCGCTGCCCATGTATTCCTCGTAGGCGTGGTTCGGATCGCCAGTGTACATGTGGATGCCGAGATACTCAGCTTGCCCCGTGAGGGCTTCGATGACCTTGCGGTTCCACTCCATGTCGGACCGGTTCTGCATGCACGACCCACACGCGATGAGCTTGATGCCCGGGTCGGTGCGTTTCATGACCTTGGCGTACTCGACGGCCTCGGCAACGTACCGATCGGCATCTTTGCGGCCGATCTGCCATTCGCCGGAGACCTCGTTGCCCAAGCCCCAGTATTTCACCCCGAACGGCTCGTCGTGGCCGTTCGCGCGACGACGACCGGCCCAATGCGTGTCTTTGTCGCCGTTGCAGTACTCGACCCACGCCGCCGCTTCGTCCATCGTACCGCTGCCCATGTTGACGCAGATGTACGGCTCTGTCGGGATGGCCCGGCAGTATTCGATGAATTCGTCCGTGCCGAACCGATTCGACTCGACTGTGTTCCACGCTAACTCCATTCGTCTCGGCCGCTCGTTCGCGGGCCCGATTCCGTCGACCCAGTGATACCCCGACACGAAGTTGCCGCCGGGCCACCGCAGGATCGGCACCCGCAGGCGTCGGACGGCATCCAGAACGTCGGTGCGGAACCCGCGTTCGTCGGCCAGTGGCGACCCAGGCTCGTAGATTCCGCCGTATATGCAGCGATCGAGGTGCTCGATGAAGTTGCCGTAGACGTGTGGGTCGATCTGCCCCACCTGCCGCCGCGTGTCTACCGAGATATTCGCCATGGGTCTCTCCTTGGGCCAAGCGCGCTATCCGACCCTGAGTCCGGGCCGAAGGTTTCACACGGGGGGCTCAGCACATATCATATCGTAGCCACCTGGCATCGCCAATGGATGCACCGAAAGGGACGACGTTGAACAGGCTTCTCTCACCGATACTCTCGCCGGAGCACGGGGCGCACGTCGTTCTCGGTGCGTCGTTCGCTATCGGCGTGATCGCGGCGGGGCGATGGAACGCCGCGACGACGGTGGCGCTTGTTGCCGTCGCCGGCGCCCACCTCGCGCAATATCCGGCGATGTTCATGCTGCGCAAACGGGCTTTCACGGCGCGCCACGCGTTGTGGGCCGCGATCTACGTCGGCGTTGCCATTGGGGCCGGATCGTGGGTGGTGACCGCAGCGCCCGCGCTGATGCGCCTGGTGACGATCGTCGCCGCCGTCTTCGGCCTGTCAGCCTGGTTGGGCGCGGCGAAGCACTACAAGTCGCTCGCGCAGGAGCTTATCGTATTCGCAGCGCTGCCGCTTGCCGCCGCATGGGCCGAAACGGCAACTCGGGGATACATGCTGCGAGAGACGGTCGGCGTGTGGGTAGTGCTCGCGATGGCGTTCTGGGGGGCCGTGTTTGCCGTGCGAATCAGATCTCGCGGCTCGGGTGCACGGACGGCGGCGCTGGTGTACACCGTCGCCCTTCTCGCGGCTACGGCACTGGTCGTCACGGGGACTATCGGCGGCCCGATCGCGCCCGCGCACGCGTGGCTTCTGGGGCCGTCAGTGTTGCGCCTCGCTGTCGTGCTCTCGTTCGGCGACTGGTGGATGGGGCTTCAGATCCGGACGGTTGGGATCGTCGAGTCGGCCGTGGCGGTCGCCATGGTGGCGGTCACGCCGCTGGCGACATGACGCGCGCGGCAACAGTTTTCAGGCCGAGCGATCGCCGAACGTCATTGCCGCGAACGAGACCACCGACTCGGTCTCGGCCTCCACGGCCTGGTCGTATCTGAGGAGAGTCCCCACCACGCCACGCCCGAGCAGGTGCATCAGCGTGTACATGGCCGGATGCCCGCAAACGTGGCGCGTATCACGGTCCTTCGTCATCAGCTCCTGAAATCCGGCGATATCGAGCGATGCGAACGCATCGAGCATCTGCCGATCCTCGGACTCCACCCGCGCGCAGACGTCGGCGTCGGCTGGTTGCGAGTCGCCGAACCGTCGACCGACGTGCGCCAGGTCGACAGAGGCGATGACACACACGTTCTTTCCCGAGTTGTCGATCGCATTTCTGAGCGCATCCACGAATCCGGCGACCTCCGCCCGGTCGATAGGCTCTCCGTCTCCGGCCTCACCGTGGAGCGATCCGCACAGAATCGGTACGATTGCCGGTCGCTCTCGGTCGATGTAGAGATACCGCAGCAACAAAGCGGCGAACTCGACGGAGTGCTCGTTCCGATGGGAGAACTCGTCGCCGAGGGAGCCGGGGGGTGCGTTATCGAGCAGATCCGTGACCATGCCCCTATCGGTCGGCATCGGCCCCAGCGGTGTCTCGAAACTCTTCGCCGTCACGGCGTACGGACGACCGTCGCCGGCGTGCTGTATCCCGAGGATGACGAACGTGTCGGCGTCGCACGCCTCGACCAATGCCTTGTACGCCGTAGCGAAGCACGGGCCCCCACGCGCGAGATCGATATGCGGCGCCACCAGCGCCCGGAACCCCGGATCATGCCCGTTGCGCTCCGGAAGCCCCGGCCCACCATCGCCTTCGAACAGGTTCGCCATGAAGGCGCGCAGTTCGTCCGGGTCGGACGGGTAGGCGGATCCCGCCATCGCAGCCGGCCGGCTCGTCAGCCGGCCGAACTCCTCGCGGAGAGATCGTTCGGCGGCCTCGAAGCGCGGCGTTTCCAGAAACAGGCTTTCGTCCAGCACCTGGATCAGCTTGGCGATCTCATCCAGCTCCAGATCATGCCCGGTCGCGAGCCGAATGTTCGCCTGGATGTCGGGCGGCGTGTTCTGGCCGTTGAGCTGCTCCAGCACGAACAGCGCCCCGGCCGTGAGAACGACGGGATCGGGCGCGATCCGACGCGGGTCGTAGAGCGCGAACCCCCGGCCCCGTCCCGTCTCTACCGGGATGACCTCGATGGGGCGCAACCGCGGCGTTCCAGGCAACAAATGCGACACGAGCGGAAGACCTCAGAATATGAATCGGACCAGCACGAAGCCGCCGATCAGCAGTACCGTGAATGCCAGGGCGAGCAAGTTGAAATACTTGTCGATGAACGACTTGATCGACGGGCCGAGCTTCCATATCAGACCCGCCACCAGGAAGAATCGGGCCGATCTGCTCACCGTCGACGCAAGCAGAAACATCGGGAAGCTGATCCCGAACACGCCCGCCGATACGGTGAATATCTTGTATGGCAGCGGAGTGAAGCCCGCGGCGAACACGATCCAGAAGTTCCATTGGTCGTAGAAGCCGCTGATCTGCCCGAACCGCGCCTCGGTGAACCCGGGCACGTACATGTAGAAGATGCCCGAGAGCGCGTGCCAGAATCCCATCCCGAGGAGGTATCCGAACGTGCCCCCGAGGATCGACCCGACGGCGCAGACCGTCGCGAACCACATCGACCGCTTGGGCTTGCCCATGGCGAGCGCGATGAGAAGGACGTCTGGTGGGATCGGGAAGAAAGAGGACTCGGCGAAGGCCAGGATCGCCAGCGCCGCAACGGCGGACCGGTGATCCGCCCAGCCCAGTACCCAGTCATATATGCGCCTTACCATTTCGCTCCTTCCGAGTATGCTACGAATCGGTGTCAGGCCGAATCGTCGCCCCAGCCATGTCTGCCGTAAAGCGGCACGAACAAGCATCCGCCGTGCTCCGAGCGATCGAATCGACCGCCCGATCGCTGTATCCGGAGCAGCGTCTGTTCACTCCGCTCACCGGTCGGTATCACCAGTATGCCACCGTCGCTCAGTTGCCCAGGGAGAAGCGACGGCACCTCCCGCGGCGAGGCGGTCACTATGATCCTATCGTACGGGGCGTGCTCGAACCAGCCTTCCGACCCATCGTCGCGCGTCGTCGTGATGTTCTCCAGACCTAGGTCCGAGAACCGCGCTTCAGCCGTTTCGAGCAACGCGCCTATGCGTTCCACGGTGTAGACGTGCGCAACGAGCAGGGCCAGGATCGCCGTCTGATAGCCCGATCCCGTGCCGACCTCCAACACGCGAGCGCCTTCTCGCGGTTCGAGCAGTTGGGTCATCGTCGCGACCATATATGGCTGCGAGATCGTCTGCTCGGATCCGATGCCCAGCGGTCGGTCGTCGTACGCGGCGGACGCCCTTGCCGGTGGCACGAACGCGTGCCTCGGCACGGTTCCCATCGCGTCCAGGACACGTTCGTCGTCGATGTCGCGGTTCTGCAAGTGCTTCCGGACCATCCGTTCGCGGGCGCGGCGCGTCTCGTCGGTATCGAAGCGAGTCCACTCATGGGCCCAGTCCATCGAAATACCTCCCGCTGCCGTTGCGCCCCCAAAGCGGAAACGTGTCAGTCCGCCAGAGAATCGGTTGCAGCATTCGTGCCGTCCGGCACGTCCACGCCCTGTTCGGAGAGTGCCCAACGCAGGGCCGAGAGGCACGCCAGCACGTTGGCGGGTCTGCTCGAATGCCCCATGAGTCCGATGCGCCATATCTTGCCCGCGAGCGGCCCCAGCCCCGCACCGATCTCGATGCCCATGCGCTCCAGCATCGCACCGCGAACGCGCTTCTCGTCGACTCCCTCAGGTACGGCCACGGCATTCAGCATGGGCGTACGGATGCCGGCCTCGACCGCCATCTCGAGGCCCATCGCTTCGATGCCCGCGACCAAAGATCGATGATTCGTCTCGTGCCGGGCCCAACACTCCTCGAGCCCCTCCTCGACGATCAAGTCCAGCGCGCCGGCCAGCGCGTAGTTCATCGAGACGGGCGCCGTATGGTGATAGACCCGCTCTTCACCCCAATACTTGGTCAGCATGGAAAGGTCGAGGTACCAACTCTGAACCGGCGATCTGCGGCCCGTGATGACAGCGACGGCCTCGGGGCTGAAGGTAACCGGAGCCAACCCCGGTGGGCAACTGAGGCATTTCTGCGTTCCGCTGTAGACCGCATCGAGCCCCCATTCGTCGGCGTCGACGCGCGACCCGCCGAGTGACGTGACCGTATCGGCAACCGCCATGGCGCCGTTCTCGCGAGCGACGCGCACAATGTCCTCGGGCGGCTGTAGCACACCCGTCGACGTCTCCGCATGCACGAATACTACCAGCTTCACCTGCCCGGCGCCCTCTATGGCCTTTCGCACGTCGTCCGGGTCGATGGCCTCGCCCCACGGCGCTTCGACGACCACGGCCTCGGCGCCGGCCCTGCCCACGATGTCCTTCATCCTGGTGCCGAACACGCCGTTGACGCACACGACGGCCTTGTCGCCAGGCTCCAGCAGGTTCACTAGGACGGCCTCCATGCCTGCCGATCCGGTGCCCGACAGCGGGAAAGTCAGCTCGTTCTTGGTGCGGAAGACCTCGCGCAGCCGCTGCTTGTTGTGCTCCATGACGTCGAGAAAGGTCGGGTCCAGATGCCCGACGACGGGGGCGGCCATGGCGTGCATCACGCGCGGATGTACGTTACTCGGGCCGGGCCCCATCAGCAGGCGTTCGGGAAGTGCTTCGAGCGGATGTAGCGGTATCATTTCCGTCCTCTCTCAGGATGGATCATGTGGGTTCGGGACAAGCCAGTCCAGTGGATCCAGCGCTTCGTGCCCCGCAAGCAATTCGAAATGGACTTTTGTCTCGCCTATTGTGTCGCTGCCTCCGGACAGTCCGATCACCTGTCCTTGGCGCAGTCGGTCGCCGCGACGCACGGTGACGGCGGCCAGGTGAGCATAGAGAGTGTAGTAGTTGCCGCCGTGAGCCACAATGACGAACGAACCGTAGCCGCGGTACCAATCCACCGCAACGACCTGGCCGCTGGCCACCGCCAGAACGCTGGCCTCGTCGGGCGCTCCGATGTCTATGCCTCGGTTGCGCGTCCACGTCTTGCTCGCCCGGTCAAACTTGCGGCCGAACCGGCTGAGCACGGGGCCGCCTATCGGCCACGGTAGCCTGCCCTTCTGAGACACCAGATCGGTGGGGGAGGCGACAGACACGCTGCCCAAGGCACCGCCGGCGGCCACGGAACCCGCCTTGGCGAGTTCGCCAAGGTAGCTCTCGATGCGTCCCCGCCCCGCTTCCCGCTGGACCTCAAGCTCCGCCGCCGCACTCTCAGCTAGCCGGCGACTGGACCGAACGGTTCGCACCAGACGACGGGCCTCGCGCTCCGCACGCGCAAGCCCGTCTCGCTGAGACACCTTGCGGGCCAGGAGCGTGTCGAGCGTGCGCTGCTGATCCGCGTAGAGGGCGCCCAGTGAGTCAAGCCGCGATCTGTCGTGACGAAGATGGTCTATGTCTATCTTGTCGCGGCGATTCAGGGTCGCCAGATATTGCCGCGCCGCGACCCAGTGAGTCACGGATGTTGCGAGCAGCGCGCGCCTGAATGGGTGCATCCGGCCGCTGACGTAAAGCGCACGCACCCGTCGCTCGACCACTCCGGTGCGTTCCTCAATCTGCCTTCGCGTCCGCTCGCCGCTTGACCTGACGTCCCGGACGTCCGAGACGAGAACCGACTCGGCCTTGGCCAGTTCGGTCAGCGTGTGCTCGATCAGACTCAGGCGGTTAGCAGCCGCGACGGCCTCATGTGCGGCGTCGCGCTCATCGCCCCGCACGCGCTCGAGGTCGCGCTGCGCCTGCTCCAGATCGCCGTCGAGGCGTTCGATCATCGCCTGCTGGGCTTCCAGTCGCCGAACGAGATTCGCTTGCTGCGCCTCGGCACGTTGCGATGCGCAACAGACCGAGACGATCGCGGCAAGCACAGAGAGCCGGAGACGGGCGGCCATCGACTAGCCTCGGCTCTCTGGCGGAGCGATCCACGGGTCGGCGGGAAGGGTCGTCGCCAAGGCGGAGCGACTCCCCCACCATCCGACCGCGACACCTACCATCAGCAGCCCGGCCGCCGAGACCGCCACGTGTGGGCCGAGAAGTCCGCCACCGAGCAACGGCAACAGCCCGGCAACGCGCGCGCTCAGGTATACCAGCACGCCGGCCAGGGCCCCGCCGATCATCCCCTGCGTAACGCCCAACAACACGAAAGGCCGGCGCACCAGCCACTCAGGCGCTCCGAGGATCCTCTGGATCTCCACGACGTCGCGCCGCGCGGCTATCCCGAGACCGATCGTCCGAGCGATGACGATGCCGACGGCAAGGCCGACGATGAGCAACAGCATCGCGAGCACCACCATGGCCCCCAGCACGAACCGATTCAGCATCGTCAGGAACTCGACGTCCGCCCTGACCGCCTCGACGCCGGGCCAGCCCTCGGCGACCGCGATGAGGGCCTTGAGCGCCGACGGAGACCGTCCCTCTTCGCTGAGGTCGACCAGGAACGAGCGCGGCAGCGGGTTCGTCTCCAACACCGACATAAGCTCCGGATCGAAGAAACTGGTGAAGCGCTCCAACGCTTCCTGCTTGGTCACCATGCGAGCGTCCACAACCTGGGGCATGCGAACGAGGCCCATCCGAACGGTTTGTATCTCCTCGTCCGTCGCGGCGTCGGAAAGAAACAGCTCCACGCTGATCCAACGCCTGGCCTCCCGCGCTTCGTGCTCCAACACCAGAGCGACGAGCCCGAGGATGCCGAGGATCGTCAGCGAGAGCGCGATGATGACGATAGTGCTCGCCGTGGCGCGCCGTGCGCTGGCAACGGCGTGCCAGGCTTCGCGTATGGAAAGGCGCAATCTCACGACGGCTCCACGATGTGTATTGTGCGGCTACAGAGGTTTCGTCGACTGCACCCGGCCCTCGTCGACAAGCCACGACGAGTAGCCGTGGCCGCTAACCAGTTCCAGGTTGTGCGTGGCCATCAGCACGGTCGTTCCACGGTCGTTGATCCGCTGTATCAAGCGCATCACGTCGCCCGCGGCGCGACGGTCGAGGTTGCCCGTCGGCTCGTCCGCGAGCAGCACGTGCGGATCGAAAGCCAGCGCTCTGGCGATGCTCAGCCGCTGCTGTTCGCCACCGCTCAGCAACATGGGCGAGGCGTTTCTCTTCGCACCCAGACCCACCTGTCCGAGCAGGTCCAGCACACGCCGCCGCACCTGCCGCGCGGAGACCCCGCCGATTGCCAGGGCCAGCGCGACGTTGTCGAATGCCGAACGGTCGCGTAGGAGCTTGTAGTCCTGGAAGATGAACCCGATCTGCCGTCTCACGCCCGGCACTTCCTCAAGTCGCAGCAGATCGGAGCGATGCTCGGCCACTACGACGGTCCCGCGGTCCGGCCTTCGATCGAAGTGCGCGAGGCGCAGTATCGTCGTTTTGCCGCCGCCTGTCGGTCCGTGGAGGACCCCGAAACCGCCGCGGGGCAGCTCGAAGCTGACGCTCTCTACAATCGGCCCACGGCTTCCGCGAAGCCAGACGCCGGCAAAACGTATCACGGCGCTATTCGCCCGTCCGCGCGGCCCCGTCCGGCAGCGCTCGCATCACGAAATGGATGCGTTCCGATTCATCGCCCGCCGGCTCCAGCGTGTAGTCGTCGTACATGCCGAGGATCTCCCAGCTATCCGGCACCGCGGCCACAAGCTCGTCAACCGCGTAGATACGTTGCTCGTGGCGCTCGAGAATCTCCGAGTCGCTGCCGGCCATCGTGACGTGGAAATCGTTCACCTGAAGGCGATCCTTCTGGAGGTAAGTACTTTCGCGGCGATACACGAACCCCTTGCAGCGCTCATCGCTCTGGAAGTTGCGGAAATAACGCAGCGAGTTGACCTCGGTGGTGACGTCGAAGACACAGAGCGCGCCATCGACAACCATCCGGCGGAAACCGGCGAATGCCGTTGCGAGGCCCGTAGGCGCAAGGCAGTAGTTGACGCTGTCGTACAGACAGATCAGCGCGTCGGCATCATCCGAGGGCAGATCGCGCATGTCGCCTACCTCGAACGACAGACTGTCGCCAAGCCCACCGAGCTTGGCCGTGGCCTGCTCGATCATCTCGGGCGAACGGTCGATGCCCCTGATCGTGTAGCCGCGGCGCGCAAGCTTCACCGCAACCGTACCCGTGCCGCAGGCGACCTCCACAATCCTGTTTGGGACGGGACCATGGTGCTTGAACACCCGCTCGACGTAGTCGGACCACTCGCCGTAGTCGACGTGCCGCATGACGAAATCGTAGAATCCCGCCAGGGTCTCGTACGGTTGCGAGTCCGGTGGACGGGCGTCGTCCATATCCATGCTTCTGCTGCCTTACGAAAAGCGCTTGTCGCTCAGAACCTCATAGTATTGGGCCGCTGCGCTCTTGCTGAGCGACCGGGGAGGCATGCGGGAGACCTTCACCGTCAGCTCCTGATCCGTGAAGTGCACCGTGATGCTATCGCCGGCTCGTACGTTCGTCGCGGGCTTCGCGACACGGCCATCGACACTCACGACGCCGTTCTCACACGCACGCTTCGCTTGTTGCCGCGGCGCTATCAGGCGTGAGCGGGCCAGGAAGACATCGAGCCGTTGCTGCGTTTCGAGAGCCCTCGGCATCGGTCGCCACGTCAGTTCGTTGCGCCCACCGACGAGCATTCCTGCATGCGTACGTCGACGTAGACTCGCCCGCGCTCTTTCGCGATGATCTCCTGCAATCGCTTCACGAGACGCTGCTGCCTCAGCATCTCTTCGAGTTGCCGCCTGTCGTCACCCATGTTCATCCGATGCTCTCTCGTCCGCGCCTCCAGCTTGACGATGTGATACACGCCGGGTTCGGTCTCGAATGGGTAGGATACGTCGCCGACTTCCAGCGTCGACATGGCCTGGCCGAACAGAGGCGGCAGCTCCTGCGGCGACAACGGCCCGAGTCGCCCTCCCGTTTCGCGGACGTTCGGGTCCATGGAGTGTTCGCGTGCGTGGTCCGCGAAGCGACCACCCTGTTCCTGGATTCGCCCGTAGACCGCGAGGATCGTGTCCTTGGTCGCCCTGAAATCGCCTGAACCGGGCCGGGCGAGCGCCAAGATGTGCCGCGCGCGCACCCTGTCGCCCCGGTAGCCGAGGTTCTGGATCAGGTGCAGTCCGTAATCGGTCATGATCACTCCGCTGGTCTGACCGGAGTCGAGGTTGAACGCCGCCGCTTCGAACTCGGGCACCATCTCGCCACGCCCGAAATAGCCGAGGTCGCCGCCCTGCCCGGCAGTGCCCTGGTCCTGCGAAACATCCCGCGCGACGTCGCCGAAATCCTCGCCGGCATCGAGGCGCAGCCTGGCCCCGCCGATCAGCTCGCGCGCCGCGACCAGCGCCGAATCGCCTGGGCGGGTGAACCTCGTAATATGCGATATCGTCACGGATGCAGGAACAAGCGACAGGCTGTCGCTGTACAGGTCGTAGAACTGCTCCAGCTCACGGAAGGTGATGGCGATCTCCTGCGCCATCTGAGCCATCAGCCTCTGCCGCAGCAGATACCGCTCCTGCTGCATCCTGAAGCGGTTCCGCAATTCACGCTCGGTGACACCCTCGATGCGCAGTTGCTCCCTGTACGCGTCTTCCGTGGGAAACCGCGCCTTCAGTTGGGCCATCTGATCCCTCAGGCCCTGTTCGACCTCCTGTGGCAAGACCTCCACACTGTCCGTTCTCGCCTTGATCACCAGTAGCCGATCGTCCACCATCCCGCCGAGGAGCGTGCATCTCATCGTCTGGATTTCCGAGGGCGACATCGAGTTCAGACGGCGCCCCGTCTGCAGCGCCTGCATCTGAACCAATTCGTCGACTTCCGATGCGAGTATCGCATCCCGGCCGACAACCGCGACTATCCGGTCGAGGACCTCCTCCTCCCCTTTGGCCTGAACCGCCAGCATGGAGCAGAAACACATAAGGATGAGCGCTTGTCTCACTGATACAACTCCTTGTCCGATGCCATCGCCAAACGGACGCCGACGCCGATTTGGGCGTGGAAAGCGGCGCGACCCGTTCGCGCAACTGCCCACCGCAGTTCGCCGATCTAGTCGACCGACTCGATCGCTTCCGATTCCTCAAGTGTCGAATCGACGTCCGTCTGGTACGGGGCGGTTCGCCGACCGAGTTGCTCTGGGTATAGTTCGTAAGGCTCGCGCAGCTTCAGCCGCTCCACAAGCTCCGTCATGTGTGCCCACCTCTTCGCAGCGCGCACGCGGTTCGCTATATCTAGCTGGACTTCGCCGATGTCCTTGATGCTCCCCTCGGCGCGGCGTTCGACCACCTTCAGGATATGATACCCCGCTTCGGTCTTGACCGGCGTGGCGCTCACCTCGCCGGCGGACATCCGCAGCGTTGCCTGCCATATCTCCGAGCTGTACGCCGTCGTCGCCGATACGTACCCCAAGTCTCCGCCTTCCGCGCTTGAGGCATCGGCCGAGCGTTGCCGCGCCACGTCGTCGAACGTTTCCGGAGCGCGCCGCAGACGCCGAATGAGCCTGCGCGCCTCGCCACGACCCTCGAGCAGGATATGCTTCAATCGGATCGTCGTCTCCGGACGTCGAAAGAGCGTACGATGCTCGGCGTAGTATCGCTCGATCTCCTGCTGACTGATGTCAAGTTCGACGCGAAACATGTCTTCCAGCATCGCGTTTATGACGATCTCGCGCGTTGCGGTGCGCACCTGAAGCAGTACCCCTTCGCGCTTATCTACGTTCCGGCGCACGGCTTCTCGGTAAAGCAGCTCTCGTCCGAGCCAACGCTCAGCGGCGTTCCATCTGTCGTCACCCGTTCCGTTTCCACCTGTTGGCCCGCCAACCATCAGATCGAGTTGCACGTCGGTCAGGACCTGATCCCCAACCTTGGCCGCCACCTTCGACGTATCGACGCGCCGGCGTTCGCATGACGAGAAGACTACAATGAACGAAGCGACGAAGACTACTACGGCGACGATGCCGCCCCTCATACGGACCTCCCGCGGCTCACGCCGCTTTGACCATCTCTTCGCCTAGAACCTGTTGCAGCGCTTCTCGCGCGGCATTCGCCTGGCCAAGGCCGACGCCGACGCCAAGTCGGAGTTCCATCACCAGTTCGTCGTCGGAGCGGAACTCCAGAGGCAGACTCGATCGCTGGACGTACGCCACGAGGTCGGGCTGCGAGGGCGCGTTTTCCGGCTGGAACACAGCCCTCAACTTGCCGTCGCGCCCGATCCCGATCCGGCTTGCCCCGAGCCTGCGCCCCAGCAGCTTGATCCTCATCATCTCGACCATCGCCTCTGCCGGCACGGGCATTCGACCGTATCTATCCCTCAATTCCAGCTCGAACGCGTCCACGTCTTCGAACGTGGGAGCATCTGCCAGGCGTCGGTAGAGACTCATCTTCTGCTCGCCGTCAGATACGTAGTCGTCCGGCAGAAACGCGCTGAGATGCATGTCGACCTGGCACTCGACGCCGGAATCCGCGGCCTCGCCTTTCAGCTCGGATATCGCGTCGTCAAGCAGCTTGACGTATACATCGAACCCGACCGCTGCTATGAAGCCATGCTGGTCGTTGCCCAGCAGATTCCCGGCGCCTCGGATCTCGAGATCGCGCATGGCGACCTTGAATCCGCTGCCCAGATCGCTGAATTCCTCGATCGCTCTTAGACGACGCCGGGCGTCCGGGTTGAGTTTCCTGTCTTTCTGAACCATGAGGTACGCGAACGCCCGGTGTGCACTTCTGCCGACGCGGCCACGCAACTGGTACAGTTCCGCTAGGCCGAACCTGTCGGCTCTGTCCACGAGTATGGTGTTGACGTTCGGCATGTCCAGCCCGGACTGGATGATCATTGTCGAGACGAGGCAGTCGAATCTCTGCTCGACGAAGTCGAGCATGACTCGCTCCAGTTCGCGCTCGCTCATCTGCCCGTGCGCGACGCGGAAGCGCACGTCCGGCAACATCTCCTGCAGAAGGGCCGCGCGCTCGTCGATGGTCTGCACTCGGTTGTGGACGAAGAAGACCTGCCCCGAGCGCTCGATCTCCCGCAGAATGGCCTCTGCCACTCGATCTTCATCGAACGCGACGATCTCCGTGTGCACCGGCAGGCGGTCTCTCGGCGGAGTGTTTATGACCGACATGTCGCGCGCGCCCATCAGCGACATATACAGCGTACGAGGAATGGGCGTCGCTGTCATGCTCAGCACGTCGACCGCGGCCCTCATGTGCTTCAAGTGCTCTTTGTGCTTGACGCCGAATCGGTGTTCCTCGTCGACGATGACGAGACCGAGATCGGAGAACCGCACGTCCTTCGAAAGCAGCCTGTGCGTGCCGATCAGGATGTCGACCTTGCCCACCGATACGTCCGCCAGTGTGGCCTCGATCTGCGCCTTAGAGCGGAATCGGCTCACCACCGCGACGGTCACCGGGAATCCGGCCATGCGCTCCGTGAAGGTCCGATAGTGTTGCTGGGCGAGGATCGTCGTGGGAACCAGCACGGCAACCTGCTTACCGTCGCACGCCGCCTTGAACGCCGCCCGCATCGCGACCTCGGTCTTGCCATAACCGACGTCGCCGCACAGCAGCCTGTCGGCAGGCACGGCCCGTTCCATGTCGGCCTTGATGTCGGCGATGGTCTGCACCTGATCCCGCGTCTCCTCGTAGACGAACGCGGCTTCCATCTCCTCGACCCACGGCGCGTCGGCGGAGAATGCGAATCCCGGCTGCGATTGGCGCCTCGCGTACAGCTCGATGAGCTCTTTCGCCAGCTTGACCGCACCGGTTTTCGCGCGAGCCTTCACCCGCTCCCAGTCAGCGCCGCCAAGTTTCGAGAGCACCGGCTGCGCGCCTTCCTCGCGCGTGTATCTCTGAACACGGTTGATTTGGTCGACCGGGACGAAGAGACGGTCGCGTTCGCGGTACATGATTCGCACGGTGTCACGCGATACGCCGTCGACCGTGATGCGCTCCAGCCCCTGATAGATGCCGATGCCGTGGTCTTCGTGCACGACGATATCGCCCGGCGTCAGCGAGAACGCGTCGTCTATCTGCGTCGACCCGCGGTACTTGCGGTAGCGGTGCCGTCCTCGATGCCGACTGAATACTTCGTGATCGTTGACCAGCTGCACGCCGGCAGCAGGGAAGTAGAAGCCGTGATGGACCTTGCCCACCTGTACGTCCAATAGATCGGCTGACGTCGCGAGCAGGTCCTCCAGCCGATGGGCCTGGCTGTCGTTCTCCGCCAGGACAAGCGTCCGCCCGCCCTGCCGAGTGATGGCCAGCGCATCCTCGCGGAGAGCTTCGAGGCTGGCCTCGTACTGCCGCGCCTGCTTCGCACCGAACTCCACTGCATCGGTGTCGAGGGCCAGCATGCGGCTCGCAACGAGCATGCGGCTCCGAATCTGGCCCCACAGTTGGTCCCAACGGTGGTAAACCGAGTCTATCGGCAGGCCCGGCTCACCGCGCTCGATGCGCCGCGAGACCATTTCCTCGGCATCGCGGACGAAGCGCTCGGCATGGTGTGCGATGTCGTCGGGCTCGGCGCAGTACACGAGCGCTCGGGAGTCGAGATGATCCAGTACGCTGGGCTTGACTCCGCTGAGGATGGGGCTCCAGAACTCGATGCCGTCGAAATGCACGCCCATCCCGATCCGTTGGCGAATCTCACTCAGGTCGATACCGTATTTCCGCTCGGCCTCCTCAAGCCGCTCGTCCGTGTCGCCCCACCAGTCGGCGCCACTGAGTGCCTCGCGACGCGGCAGAATCTCCAACTCGGCAACTTCGCCCGTGGACCGTTGCGTCCCAGGATCGAACGCTCGTATCGACTCGACTTCGTCGTCGAACAACTCTATCCTGTGAGGCCACTCGGCCCCGAACGAGAAGACGTCGACTATCCCGCCGCGACGGGCGTACTGTCCCATCTCCTGAACCTGGTTCTCAGGCTCGAACGACAGCAAGCGCAACCAGCTTGTCAGTTCGTCGAGGTCGAGCAGGTCGCCGGTTCGCACGACGCGAGACGCTGCTGCGAGCGCCTCAGGCTCCATGGTCGGGCGCAGCAGCGCCGCGACGGGCGCGACGAGAACCGCCGGATCGCCTATCAGCAGCGCCTGAAGGGCCTCGAGCCTGAGCGCCGCAACCTCCACGTGCGGCGACTTGTCCTCAAAGGGGATAAGCTCCCAGTCGGGGAAGTACTTGACGACGCCATCGCCGAGGATCGCTTCGAGGTCGTCCCGCATCTCCTCGGCCGCGCCCGTCGTGGGAGTTATGACCAGCATCTGGCGGTCGCATCGCCGACGCAGGTTCGCGAGCACGAACGCAGGGAGCGAACCCTCCAAGCCGTGGAGCGTGACCTCACTCCCACCGGCGGCCACCAATTCGACCACTCGCTCGAACGCTTCGGTCGCGTTCAGCCCCGCGCACAGATCCGACAGACCCAAGATCTCATCCCTTCCGCTTCCACTCGCGTTCACCGGTCAGAGGCGAAACGCCGAAAGGCCGGGGGTCAGAAACGGCCCCCGGCTCGTGCGAGGCGCTTGCAGCGATGCGCCCCGACAGCAGGTATCACCCTATGATTCTATCGCGCTCGTGCATCCGCACCAACCATCGGGCACGGTCCGCCGCCCACTCCGGGCCGAGCCCGGAGCGGACCACGCGCGCGAAGCTATCTGATGTCCAGTCGGTCGTTGATCGCTCGTTGGTATGTCTCGACCGAGCACGACTCGACGTCGCGGAACGCAACGGCCTCCCCGCACACCGACGACTCGATGATGCCATAGCCCACGGCGATGTCTCTCAGGCCCTCGATCCCATCGGTCTCGGGTCGGTGGCCGCCACCCGAGATGGTCGCGAAGAAATCGTGCAGTTCCAGTGCGAACGCGTCTTCGATGCCGCTTGGGAACCATCTCTCTTTGACCGAACGGTCGGCCCGCGCGTCGAAGGCCTCAACTACGTTCTCCGACCCCCACTGATCGCTGACCACGCGATCGCCGGTGATGCAACCCATCGTGCCGTAGATTACCATCCCGCCGGGCAGGCTGCACGGCTCCCCGTGCCCGGCCCACGACATCGCGAACGAACCTATGGCGCCGTTCTCGAGGACCATGCTGGCAAAGGCCGTATCTTCGACGTCGCAAGCGACTTGTTCGACCACGCTCCCCGACTCGTCCCGCGTCGTCCGCATCGGCTCAATCGTTCTCACGGTGCCGGTGATCTGAGCCGGCTCGCCGCAAAGGTATCGGACGCCGTCGAATAGATGCGATCCGATATCCATGAGCAGCCCGGAGCCGGTCGCGAGCTTCTGGTGTCGCCATGCCGTCTTGCCGACGATCTTGTCCGGCGACCACACCGAGCCGATACCCGCATAGACCACCATCTGCACCTCGCCGATGGCGCCTTCGTCGATGGCCCATCGCTTGGCGCGCATGGCTTTCCGATAGCGCAAGCTTTCGGCGACGGCAAGCCGCAGCTTCGCGTCGTCCGCGGCTTCACAGACCCTCATGGCTGCCCGCACCGTGATGGCGAACGGCTTCTCCATGATGACGTGCTTGCCGGCTTCGATGGCTCCGAGCGCAATGAGGTGATGAACGTCCACGGTCGCCAAGACGACCACGGCGTCAACGGCCGGGTCGACAACGGCGTCGCGCCAGTCGGTGTACACCGCGGCGGGCACGCCGGGCGCCAGATCGGTGACGTAGATGTCGCGCAGGTTCAGAGGGTCGTTGACGCCCGGCACAATCTCCGGCAGGGGGTCTGCCGCGTTGGCACGGTCGTTGTACCGCGCGGTGTTCTCCGGGTCTCGCGAGCACAACGCGACAACGCGAACGTTGTCAAGTCCGTGCTCCTGCAATATCCGAATGCCGTTGAGGTGCGCAGAGGTAATCCCGCCGCACCCGATAATCGCAACACCGATTCCTGAACCCACGCCATCCCTCCCTGCAAGACGCCCAGCCTGTGCCTCTTCCGCGCACCACGTGCACTCGGACAACCGTCGCACGGGGCGCTACAGTTTCCCCAAGCCGGGGCGCCGGTCGCCCCAGGATCCCGATCGGCCCGCTCAGCTCTCGCGTCGATGGCCGGACGGGGCCTCTTCCCAGAAAAGATATCAGGCCGCAGCGGCCGAAGCGGTGAGCTCGCGCACAAATACGTCTTTGGCGACAGACGCCTCAATGGCGATCTCAGTCTCGCCGACAGCGATAATGTAGGAAGGTGCCCGCTGCTTCAGAAGCAATCGCGTTCCCGGCACGATACCAAGTGCCGCCAGCCGGTCCAGACGTCGGTGCGCCGTCGCCGAGATGAAAGTTATGCGCGCCGAGGCCCCTACACGCAATGTTGTCAGCGGCTGCACGAGCGGCGTGATTGCACTGGTCAGGGTGCCGCAGCACACGCCCATCGGAATGGGCAGGGCGTGCGGACAGTGCCTCGGATGGCCGAGGAAAGTGCATATCGTCTCCGACACCTCGGCGCCCAGCATGTGCTCCCATACGCAAGCCGTCACCTCGACTTGCTCCGGGCTGACCGCCAGAACCTGTTCGAGCAGCACCTCGGCAAGTCGGTGTCTACGAACCAGCTCGCGCGTCTTCTCCTCGCCTTCAGGCGAGAACGTCACCGCGTCGCCATCACGGGCGAGCCAGCCATCCTCTACGAGACCGCCAGTCAACTCGGCGAGGTCCGGGCGGTCGGCAAATGCGTCGTCAAGCCCGGTCTCGTCTTTCTCACGAGCCATCCACACCCTTACCAAGGCGTTCTCAGCGTCGCTGTCAAGTTCGCGCATCGCTACCGACCCATCTCCGCAGCAGGGACACCAACCTCGATTCCCTGGGCGTCTCGTACCCACAACTCGGGCACCGCACAAGTCCACAACCCCCGGCCATCGGACAGCCCGAATGGCAGGACTCATCGTCCAGCGATATCTCCCCTCCGCAGAGAGGGCATTTGGTCGTCATGATCGCCTCCACCGCCGGCGGCCTTGGTGGCGGCCGGCGCTATCTCGCTCAGAGCGCGCTCGTGAATAGTATCAGCCTACGGAGAATGCCGCCGACGAGAAACGCGAATGGGAAGATGAAGATCGTCATGTACACGGCAGTCTTCAGCCCACGCTCTTTCGCGATGACAAACACGTTTGCGACGCAGGGCACGAACAGTGTGATCGTCACAAGGCTCACCACTGACTGGAGTTCATCCAGCATCCCAGCGTCTTGCAGGACCAGCAGCCCGGCGGCGCCATAGTCGCGGCGCAGGAATCCGATCAGGAACGTCTCGGTCGCCTTCGCCGGCAGCCCGAGCCATTGCTGCACCACCGGTGCCGCGAAATCCTCGATAGCTCGCAGCGCGTCGACCGCATCGAGCACGAAGAGCAATGCGGTTCCAAGTATAAACAGTGGCACGACTTCCTTCAAGTACCACTCGATCCGCGCTACGGTCTTGACCAAAATGTTGCCAAGCTGCGGCTGACGAAGAGGGGGCAGTTCGAGGACCAGATCGCTCGTTTCGCCCGGCAGTGCTTTCGCCGCCAACCAGCCGACGGCCAGCATGACGCCGAGTACCGTCAGCGCCCACCAGAGCACTCCCGCGAGGCTGATGGACGCCACCATCGCGAGTATCACGCCGAGTTGAGCCGAGCACGGCACGCCGAGGGCGAGGAGCAGCGTGATGACCACGCGTTCCTTCTTGGTCTCGAGAATCCGCGCCGTCATGGTTGCCATGGTGTCGCAACCGAGGCCTAAAATCATTGGCAGTACGGCTTTGCCGTTCAGACCCATCACGCGGAAAAGCTTGTTTGTCATCACGGCCAGACGCGGCAAGTACCCGGAATCCACCAACAGGCTGAACAGTATGAAGAACGTGAACACGATGGGCAGCACGATCGCGAAACCGTACGCGATCGCCATCGTTACGGCGCCGTACTCCCCGACGAGGAAATCGTGGGAATACCGGAAGACGTTCTGCAGGCCCGTCAGCTCGGTTCCCGGCAGAAGCTCATACCCCGGCGCGGTCACCTGCTCGACGGTTGTGAGCAGTTCGATTTCGTGCGACAAAGTGAGCGGAATAGCGAACGTGTACTCCGACGCGTCGACCTCGTGCGCGTGCGGGAACGGCAACGAGTGGTCGGCCACCCATATGGCGGCAGGGCTGATATACCTTCCGAACACGATCGTCTCGAAGAAGTCGACGGCGGTGCCGGCGCCAAGGATTCCGACGAACCAGAGGGTGAGGTACAGCACGCCCGCGAGCACGAACAAGCCCCTGATGCGGTGCGTCGACCAGGCCGTAAGCGACTTGAGCAGCCGCCCCTCGGTGTTCTCATGCCTCCCGAGCACCTTCGCGACGACCCCGTCGATTGCTGCCAGGCGTGCTCTGCTGACGATACTGCTGATGCTCTCCGTGAAACGGCTCTCCAACTCCTCGCGCGTTTCGTCGATGCGGAGGGCGTCCTCGTCCAGGCGTTCTCGCAGCCACTCCGCTATCGTGTCGTCGCCGGCGAGGACCATCAGCGCGATCCCCCTGCGCCCCTTGGTGTCCAGCGGCAGCAGGTCGACGACCGCCCCGATGGCTTCCTCGATCTCGTCCGAATACGCAACCGCGAATGCAAATGGTCGGCCTTCGAGCGATCGCTCCGCAACGTCGCGAATACCATCCCTGCGTATCGCCACGGTCGGCCGCACCGGCACCCCGGTGATCCGCTCAAGCTCCTCGGCGTCGACGGACAAACCCCTGCTGAGCGCCTCATCCGCCATGTTGAGCGCGATGGCTCCCTCTCGCTCCAGGTCGCTCAATTGCGATGTCAGTATCAGGGCGCGGCGCAGGTTCTTCATGTCCGCCACCTGCATCACCGACGCACCGGGGTTCTCGACCAAGATCGAGCGCGTGACGAGTTCATCCTCGGACATGGGGATCAGGCCGTTGGCACCGGGCGTGTCGACGACCTCGCCGCGCGCGCCGGCCAACTGCGCCGCGCCGCGGGTTACCTCGACCGTTGTGCCCGGGTAGTTGGACACGTCGACGTAATGCCCGGTGAGGTGGCCGAAGACGGCGCTCTTGCCGACGTTTGGATTGCCTACGAGAACTAGTGTCTCACCGGTGTGGTCTGACGTGGCCCCGGCGGCCGGAGGCGTGGAATGATGCATCCAGTTCCCTCGTAAGACGTTCTTCCGCGGCCCGGGCTGCTATCCCGTCCGAAACCGCCCGGCGGGCCCGGTCGGCCCGCGAGTATCCCAGGCGGGTCAGCGACCCAACGACCGCGTCGGCACCATATCCTTGGTGGAATGTACTCTAAATGAGACTAAGTCTCAACGCCATCGCAGACCGACACGTCAATCGTGCCCGGCAGCAATTCCACTCAGTGCCGAAGGACACATCAGCCGCCAGGCTGTTCGGACGTCACGGCTCTGCTATCGGTGCCCTTGCGTTTGCACCATCCGCCATCGTGAGCGCCGCGACACCGCCCGACGAGTTTGACAGAGTAGTCGATCAGATCGAACCCCATCGCGGATGCGGCCTGCCGAAGCTTGTCGGCGATCTCGGGGTCCGTTACTTCCACTATCTTCGCGCAGTCGGCGCATTCGAGGTGCTCATGCCGCTCTTCGAGGCCGTGCGAAAGCTCGTAGTACGCCGAATCGGCACCGGGCGGAGCGATCGAACTGCGCAGAATGCCGCTGTCGAGCATCAGCGACAGCGTGCGATAGACCGTAGCCTTGGCAACACGGTGGCCCGCGGCCCGCAGACGCATATAGAGGTCTTCGGCCTCGAAATGCGTGTGTGCGTCGAAGACGTGCTGCAGAATGTGCCGTCGCTCCGCGGTCATGCGCAGCCCGCGCTGCCGTATGAAGCGCGTGAACGTTGCCAGCATCGACTCGTCGGTCATTGCGCCATCCTGAGCAATTTCGGGTAATCGCCTTCCTAGAGGGTAAGAAACAGCGCCGGCCGTCCCGCGTCAATCCGCGTCGACGGGCACGTGCACTTCGGAAAACGACGGTTGTCGTGCCGCATGCGGCCGCGTACAATACTACTTGGTCTGTATGGCCTCGGAATGAATACGTTTACGGACACCGCTGCGGTTCCCGAGGGAGTTCCACTCACGCCGCCGCGACACGAGCAAACCGGTGCTCGGATGCCGACTGAGAGGAACGCCCGATGGCGGAAACGCGCTCACAATGGGGATCGAGGATAGGTTTCGTCCTCGCGGCATCGGGGTCGGCCATCGGGTTGGGCAACATAGTCTTCTTCAGCGCCAACGCCTACAAGTTCGGCAGCGGAGCATTCTACATACCCTACCTGGTCGCCCTGGTCGTCGTCGGTCTGCCATTGATGCTGATGGAGCTGGCGCTCGGGACCCACACGGGCAAGGCGTTTCCGCAGTCGCTCGGGCAGATCGCCAGACGACCGGGCGAGTTCGCCGGATGGTGGGGGCTGCTCAACACGACCATCATATCGATGTACTACGTCGCGATCCTCGGCTGGGTGCTGGGCATGCTGGTAGGCAGCTTGAAAGGACTGTGGGACACCACGCCGGTCACCTCGGGCGCGTTCGGCCATCTGGGGATGTCGAACCCGTACGGCTACTTCTTCGAGATGATCGGCTCGTGGAATCCGGTCGTCTACGTCGTCATCGCCTGGGTCCTGAACTTCGTCGTCGTGTATTGGGGCACACGGAGCATCGAGGCGGCCACACGGCTGATAGTCCCGCTGATGTGGCTCTGCATGATCGTTCTGATCGTCCGCGGCATCACGCTGCCCGAAGGGTACCACGGCGCCTACCTGCTTTTCAACCCGGACCTTGGAGCGATGCTCAACCACGAGGTCTGGCGCGGCGCTTTCAGCCAGATATTCTTCACGCTTTCGCTCGGCTTCGGCATCATGACCGCATACGCCAGCTACCTGCCCAAGGACTGCGACCAGGTTCAGAACACGTCGACAATCTGCTTCCTCAATTGCAGTTTCGAGTTCATAGCCGGCTTGGCGATCTTCTCGCTTCTATTCGCGTTCTCGGTCGTGCCGAAGGCAAGCACGCTCAGCATGATGTTCTTCGTCGTGCCTCAGGGAATCGCCAGCTTGCCGAGTATGGTCGTCGCGTTCGGCGTACTGTTCTTCTTCCTGCTGTTCATCGCCGGCCTGAGTTCGAGCGTGTCGCTCGTCGAGGCGTTCGTCTCAGCGCTGATCGACAAGTTCGGCTGGAGTCGGAAACTGGCGCTCCGTATCGTGGTCGGCGCGTGTCTGGCCGGCAGCAT
>CAZSJP010000006.1:7926-24004 GCA_964606675.1 uncultured bacterium | reverse complement strand
GGTGGGGAGGCGTTCCGACTCGGCATCGATCAGGGGGTGGAAGGACTCGCCTACAGGAAGCGCTCCACCGTGTTCCGGAACGGCATCCGCCATTGGCACGGTCTTTCCTTCGATGGGCGAAGCGTTTTCGATTTCTACGGAGGCCGTCTCGTCTTCGAACGGGAGTACGTCCCAGACTCCACACAGATCGGCTACGTGGGGCTCAACGGCGACCTGTTCGGCATCTGGAACGCAGCCGACGAATTGAGCATCAGTGCCGATGCCGTCTACTTCGTTCGTCGCTACGAGGACAAGTGGACCCGCCCGCATCAAGTGGACGTCATCGGGCAAATTCGCACAAGCTGGCGCCTCGGGAGCCGCTGGTCTCTCGACGTCGTGACTGCCGGCTCGTCGGCCTGGCACAGCCAGACCAACGACGCATTCTACGACGTTAAGACCGTCGAGCCTGCCATCGAAGCGATCTACTGGCCCGACTGGGGTTCGGCGCGAATCGGGCCGGCAGCGGCATTCCAGCAGTCGGCGTCATTCTGGGGCGACGGATACAGCCAATGGAGCGCCCTCGGCGGAGCCAACGTGTTCTCCTCCGCGTGGGGGCTTTTCGACCTCACGGCCGAGGTCGGCAGACGAGACTACTCGGAGGATGGCGAGGCGCTGTTCAGCGACTATACTTTCTGGGACGTCGCCCTGCTATCTTCGGCCAACCTCTACTGGGACATTCGAATGGAGGCGTTCCTGACTCTACGCTCCGAGTATCACGCGGATGCCGAGAACAGCGTAAGTAGCATCGTTCTCACTGTCGACATGTCTCGGTCGATCCGTGACTGAGCCGGAGCGGCCGCTCCGTCGTCAGCATCGCCCGGCCCGTGTCCATATCCTTCTGCAACTTGACGCGATACCTGGTTTATGTATTCTCAAGTAGGTATCTTGTGTCTCGTTCGAGATCGAGTCGGGAAGAACCCGGGGGTTCCCTTACCACAAAGAGAGCGCATGTCCGGATCGCGCACTAGGCAGATATCTCGCGTCGTACTGGCGCTGGCGCTGGCTGGGTTCATGCATCAGCCGGCAAGCGCCGCTCGGGACCATTACCCGCGCCATGCCCTTTCGATAAACGCCGCCAGAATAAGCGGCATCGACAGAATCGTGCGGCTGAAGGATCGGTACAAGGGTGGCGCACACCTTGATGAGATCATCGCGGAGTGCGGCAAGGACGGTCTCGACGAACTGGTCTTCCTGACCGCCGATAGCTCTGCGTGGATCGTCTACGGCCGTGACGTGCGCCTCTACACGAAGACGGTCGATAGAGTCCGATTCGCACAGATCAGATCCGAGCCCATAACGCTGGCCATGATCGACGACGAGAGCGAAGGCTACGACGCGAGGCCACCCCTCAGTCCGGCCATGGCACTCTTGCTATCGGCAATCGTGGTAATCGGCGTGATCGTCGGCGCGCTTTCCGGGCTGGCCGCGCGTCGCAGTCTTGCAGCGATGGGAAGCCGCGATCCGATGTGGGACAATCTGTTCTACGGCCTTGTTCTCGGTTTTGCCGGTGCGCTGCTACTTTTCGGTCTGAGCGGCCGGCGCCTTGAGATCGGTACCATATTCCCCTCGACGCCGGAAGCGCATCTCTTCCAATTCATGCATGCTCCGCTGAGTCCTGAGTAGTCCTACACCCGAGCCGCCCGCAGTCCACACGCAACCTTGACGATCCGCCTAGGTTCCTCTCGGCTGCGCGCGCCGTATCAGCGACGGCAGAAGCAGGAAACCCAGCGCCAGCTGAGGTAGTACGTGGCTCGCGTTATAGATCGCGGAGTACGCCCACAGATTCTGCCCGGCCGGTGCGTACTCCGCGAAGAATATCACCCCCGACAGCACGTGCAGAACGAATTTGCCCGAGCCTCCCAGAACAAGCGCAGCCGCTGTAGCCGCGTATCCGGCCGCGCTCTTCGTCGAGGGACTCGCCAACACTCGCACCACGCCTGCAACGCCGCACGCCGCCATCGCAAGCGGATAGTCCAAGACGGCCTGGGCGGGATGGACTATGAACGGGGGCGGAGGTATCAGCAGCTGAGCCACGCCCGAAAGCGCGCCCGCCGCAAGCCCGGAGGCCGGACCGCGCAACAAGGCCACGTAGAATATCGGGATCGCTTCAAGCGTAACCGAGCCGCCCTGAGGGAGTTGGAACAAGCGCAGAAGACTCAGCCCCGCACTTAGGCCGGCCGCAAGCGAGATGATCGCGAGGTCTCTGGTGCTCATCTGCCCTGGGCCTGTCTACGCCTCTCCTCGGAATCTCGGATCCTCTCGACCACCACCTTGTCGATTCGCTGCGCGTCCAAAGTCTTGACGGTGAAACGGAAGTCTTCATACGAAAGCTCAGCGCCCGAGCTGGGCACCGCGGAGAACTTCTGATAGAGGAAACCCGCAAGCGTCTCGTAACCGTCTTCCTCGGAAAGATTGCTTCCAAGCAGCTCGTTGACCTCGTCGATGCTCATGCTGGCGTCAATCTCGACATGCGTCTCGCTCAGCCACTGGTAAGGCTCCTCCTCCTCATTGTCGTACTCGTCTTGAATCTCCCCGACTATCTCCTCAAGTATGTCCTCCATCGTCACGATGCCCGCCGTGCCGCCGTACTCGTCCACCACAACCGCCATGTGTCTCTTCTCGCGCCTGAGGTCCCGCAGAAGATCGTCGATCTTCTTCGTCGCCGGCACGAATTGCACGGACGATGGCTCATCGACGAACTGCTCGTCGATAGGTATCTTCTCGGGGTCGCGCTCGCCACGGTTCAGAAGGAATTGCAGCGCATCCTTGGCGTGAACGATGCCGACGATCTTATCGATGCGCTCTTCGAAGACCGGAATGCGCGAGTGCTGCGTTTCGGCGAACAACGCGAAGACCTCGCTGACCGGATGGCTGCGTTCAACCGCAACAATATCAACGCGTTGCACCATCACTTCCTTCACCGTAGTATCGCCGATGTTCATGATCGACGTTATCATCTCCACCTTATCGGCTTCGATGCCGCCGTCCTCCGAGTCGTCCTCGACGAGCGCCATGAGTGCCTCACCACGCGCTTCCTTGCTCTCCGGGCGTCGCTCCATGTACTCGACAAGTCGATCGAGAGGCCACACGATGGGCCAGCAGACCAGAACCCATAGCGCAACCCATGGCGCTATCAGCCTGACCCTTGTCAGAGAGATGTCCTCTGCGGGTTTCATCGACGGAACGGCAAGGTAGGTCACGACCAGCGGTGCCAAACTCGCCAAGGCGGTGAGGCCGAGTGCAATCGAGGATGACGCACCCTCCTGTATGCGGCCAAAGGCCACCAGAGACGACGCGGCAACGAGAAGGATGCTGGCGATCAGACGACCGCTACCGAGTGCCATGAGTGCACGGCGCTTCGTCAGGAAACGACGGAACAGTTCGTGGCCCAATGGTTGGCACTGGGCTACCAAGCGCTCAAGCGTGGCTTGAGAACGGGAGATAAGGCTGCGCTCCCCACGAGCCAACAGCCACACGGCGAGAACCGATAGGCCGTAAGTGAGAAACGCAATCGTACTTTGTGGATCGTCCACGGTTCGGACTTACTCCTTCTCCGAAGAAGCGAACGGGCCTCTGCTCTCACGCCACGATCCGATCCAACGCGCCGACGCCTCGGCCATGCGCTTCTCGTCGTCGGGCGTGTGGTGGTCGTGGCCTGCCAGATGCAACATCCCATGAATCATGAGCCTGGCAAGCTCTTCGGCCAGAGTGTTGCCCCACTCTTGGGCCTGACCGTCGGCTACGTTCACCCCAATGTATATCTCGCCCTCGACACACTCCGGTTCATCCGAAAGATCGAAAGCGAGAACGTCAGTCGTGACGTCTTGTCGTCGGTAGTCGCGATTCAGCTCCCGAATACGGTCCTCGCCCACCAGTACGATTCCGACCTCACCGTAGTGGTCCGGACGCTCCGATTGCCACAGGCTCGAAAGAGCCGCGACGTACGGTTCCCACAGTTCGTCGTCCCTCGGCTGAGCGCCGACGAGCCGGTCGAGCACCTCATCGGCCTCTGGCTCGACGACTATTTCCAGGGCCAACGAACCTGGCGGCCGATCCTCGGTCATACGCGGACCGCACTCCCTGACAGATGCAATCGAATCTCGTCCTACTTGAAGATACGGAATTCCGACCGGAGAATCGCAAGAGAATGATTCTTGTCGGCTCATGGTCGTTGGGACGGACCGCCAAGAGCTACTTGGCTGCTGCCTGCTCGCCCAACGCTCTATTGGTACTCGGGTAGCCGATGCGCTCGTGCATCGCGCCGGCAAGCATCGGGAGGAAGCTCGCCGCTATCTTCTCGATATCCTGCAATGTGAGGTCGCACTCCGAGAACTGGTCGTCGTCGAGGCGAGCCTTGATTAGACGCTCGACCACTCCCTGCACCCTCGACGGCGTCCGTTCACGCAATGACCGGACCGCCGCCTCCACGGCATCGGCCATCATCAGGATCGCCGCTTCCTTGGTTTGTGGCTTCGGACCCGGGTACCGGAACGATTCCTCCGAGACAACACCCCCGCCGGCCGCCTTCTTCGCCTTGTCGTAGAAATATTCGATCAACAGCGTACCGTGGTGCTGTGGGATGAAGTCGGAGACCTGTTTCGGCAGGCCCACACGCCTAGCCACCTCGAGACCGTCCTTCACGTGGGTCATGATGATAAGCGTGCTCATCTGGGGCGACAGCTTGTCATGCGGATTCCGCATGTTGGATTGGTTCTCGGTGAAGTGGCTGGCTCGCTGCATCTTGCCAAGGTCGTGGTAGTAGGCCCCCACGCGAGCCAGAAGAGGATTGGCCCCGATCGCCTCGGCGGCGGTCTCCGCAAGATTCGCGATGATAATGCTGTGCGTATACGTTCCTGGCGCCTGTATCGCGAGCTGCCTGAGAAGGGGCGAATTCAGGTCCGAGAGCTCCAACAGCGTCAGATTCGTGGTGATCCCGAAGAACTTCTCGCAGACGACAAGCAACCCCATGGAGATGATCGGCACTACGACCCCGTTCACGACGCCCGGCCAGATGTGGCTCAGCATCGATTCGCCACTGCTGGCCTGAGTCACGTCGACCGCAAGAATCGCGAACATGATGCCGAGGGGCAGTATGAGCATGGCTCTCAAGAACTGGTTCCGGTTGCGGACGTGCCTCACTGCCGAGGTCGCGACCGCGGCGCTGACGCCGCCGATGAACACGACCTGGTAGTTGAAGCCAAGTATCGCCCCGGCGAGGAGAATGCCGCCGCTGGCAAGCGCCATGCCCACCTGCGGCGAGAACAGAACGGTCGCGAGCATCGCGGTCAACGATAGCGGCACCATGTATATCGGCACCGCGGTGTTCGAGGCGGCAAACGACGCGGCGAGCAGCGGCAACCAGGTCAGCAGCATGCACAGGAAGAGCCAACTGGGGCGGTTCCAGATACGCGGCTCGAACGCCCGAAAGTAGAAAGCGAGCATCAACACAACCGACAACGCTATAGCGGCCCGCCCGGCCCATTGGAGGGTTGCCTGCCATTGATAAATCCGCCGCTGCCGCTCCTGCTGCTCATCGATCAGCGAGTTGAGTTCGTCGATGTCCTCCGACGTCAGCACTGCATGGTTCTCGATGAACCGCTCATTCTTGAATATCGAGCGCTTCGCCAGTGCCACTTGTGCCGTCGCCTGTGCTTGCCTCCTGATCGTCTCCCGCCGGTCGTACGCCAGGTTCGGCACTAGCGTGGCGTCTATGAGGTTGTACAGCGCTCTCAGGGCATCCGACGAGAGCTGCAGACGGCTCGAGAACGCACGTCCGGTGATGATCTGGTGAAGATCGTCGCGTACATGATCCCGGTTGCGCAGTCGGCTGAACGGCACCAGACGCCCGGACTCGTCGTCTGTGACGATGTTGACTCGTTCCGGCAGAGCTTCGTCGCCGAACCTTGTCGCGCGCGTGCGGAAATAGACCCGGAACTCTCCCGAGTGATCCCCGGATATGACGCCGTCGGCGTAGATGGGCTCCAAGACGGCACGCGCGTACTCCCTTGCCAGAGCCACGTTGTCCGACGATTCGCTCAGCAACCAATCGGTGGTGGATTCGTGTATGAGATCCAAGTGGAGCGATCCGCTGTCGGGCACGGCGACAGCCGATTTCGCTAGGTTGCTCAAGAACCGCTCGAGGCGCGACATGCTGTTCGCCGGCTCGCCCGAAATCGGCACTACCACCGGGTCTACCCGGCTCTGTTCGCGAGCCCTATCCTGCGCCAACTCGGTCTCGTTCTTCCGCACGTTGAACAGAAATGGAGCGATAACGTCGCGAGGTGCGACCATTCCTATCCGCCAGCTCGAGTACTCGGTCGTGCCCTCGCTTGGGAAGAGCCAGACGATTGCCGCCGTGGCTACCAAGCCGATCACGGCTCGGAACCACGTGCGCTGAATGCTCTTCAGCCTCCGCTTCCAGGCATCCTCGTGCTCGAACGGCGAGTTCGGACGAAATATGGCCAGGAGGTGCCTCCACATATCAACGTCACCCAATCACTCTCGAAGGATTGCCCCGGTGTCGGCTCGGGCCTCGAACCGTCATCCGCTCGGCTCTGCGTTCTCGGGTTGGTCCGCGGTTCGCTTCGTACCGTTCTCGTTGCGGTCGTATGCGCGAATGATCAGTTGAACCAAGCGGTGGCGGACAACGTCGCGCTCCGTGAGATTCACGAAAGCGATCCCGGAAACACCATGAAGAACTGTCTGGGCGTCGCGCAGCCCGCTTGCCACCTCGGTCGGCAGATCGACCTGAGTGACGTCGCCGGTGATGACGGCCTTCGCGTCGCCTCCGAGGCGTGTCAGGAACATCTTCATCTGAGTAACGGTCGTGTTCTGCGCCTCATCGAGGATCACGAACGAACGATTCAGCGTTCTTCCTCTCATGAACGCCAGCGGCACAATCTCGATAACGCCTGTGTCGATGTAGTGCTTGAGCTTGTCCGGCGCGATCATCTCGTACAGCGCATCGTAGAGCGGCCGGAGGTAGGGATCGACCTTCTCGCGCAGGTCTCCCGGAAGGAAACCAAGCGTCTCACCCGCTTCTACCGCGGGCCGAGTGAGCACCACTCGTGCCACGTCGCGACGTTTCAGTGCGGCAACCGCCATCGCAACAGCCAGATACGTCTTACCCGTGCCCGCCGGACCAACGCCGAAGACAATGTCGTGCTTCGTCATGGCCTCGACATACCCGCGCTGCCCACGTGAACGCGCCGATATCGGCACGCGGCTGTTCGTGTGGGTGATTACGGGTCCGGCCGGTGAACCGGTTGGCGCATGGCCGTCGGCTACGGGCCTGCGCGGCGGCAGAGCTTCCTCATCGGTCGGGAGTTCCGGTTCATCGCTTCCGCTGAGACGCGTTCGCACCTCCGTGATCGCGGCATCGGTCGCCGTGCGCGCTCCGCGGACGAGCAGTTGCCCTCGGCGCGAGACCAAGGACACGCCGAATCGCTCCTCCATCTCCTTGCGGTGCGTGTCGAGCGGACCGAACAGGCGGAGCAGGTCGACGCCTTCCATATCGAGCGATTCGGTTACGACCGCTTCAGCATGCTCTTCCATATTCGCTTCGCCCCTCGCGGTCCATGGAGAGGATTGTCCGTGGTCCGTACGTGTTCGAAACTAAAGAAAAGAAGCCCTCGAACCGCAATCGGGCCGAGGGCTCCCTGACGAATGCTGGTAATCGGCCGGCGCGTCACCGAGCGCGAGACTGTGAACACTCACAGCCGCGCCACACGCCCCGCACGCTCGTCTACTGCCGAGGAACATTGAGAATCATGTGGGGATAGATGGTGACTTCATCTCCCCCAAGCGTCTCAATCAGGTCCTTGTTCTCGCGATACAGATTCGCCCACATCGACGGATCGCCAAGCGTATTCTCCGCTATGTCGCTCAGGTTGTCCCCAGGCTGAACCCAATAGCTTCCTGGAGCCTGATTCCGCGGCACACCGATCACCCAGTCCGGATAGATCAGATTGGGATCCTCGATCATGTCCTGATTCGCGCTATAGAGGCGAACCCACGCGAACGGATCGGCGTAGACCGATGGGCGGCGCGCGATCCTCCACAGGTAGTCGCCCCTGACGACCGTGTACTGGTCGCGCCGGACGGGCGGGATCGGACGCTGCACGCCGCGAAGCTGCGCCAGAAGACGCTCGATCGCTTGTATCTTCGCCTGGTTCTCGGGTAGCGCTGCAAGCGGGTTGGCTTTCAGCTGATTGAGCGCTTCCTCGATGCGATCCAGTTCCCCGGCTTCCTTCGCGTCGACAATCTGGTTAGGCGAAAGCTGCCGCAAGGCGCGGAGCTGCTGCTCCAAGGCGTTGAGTTCGCCCTGAAACTCTTCGGCCGCAGTGCTATCGGCGCCAAGCATTTCCATAATCTGCTGGTTGATAGCAGTGACCTGCGAGTCGATACTCGTGGATTCGGTTGTCTTCTGCCCGATCTGCTCCTCGATCGCCTCTCGCGCCTCGTCCGCGGCACGTTTTCGTTCCTGGCAATCCTGCAGCCGGGCTTCATACTCCTGCAGAGTCATTTCGCGCTGCGCTTGAGCCATCGCCAGGGCCGACAGCCCGAGCAGCGCCGTCAGCACAATCAGCATCAGTCGACGAGCCATTTTCCTCGTTCCCCTTTCCAGGGTCCAACCATCATCTGCGGTATCCGGAAACGACCGCCCGGACTCCCAACGGGTGCCCTACTCGGCGCCCGACTCTCCAGATTGTTCCTCTTCGGTCTGTGTATCCGAATCAGTCTGATCTTCTGCTGTTTCCGATTCGCCTTGCGTATCCGATGTGGTAGCCTCCGCATCGGATTCCTGAGCGTCCGAGGGCGATGCCGGCGCCTCTCCGCTCTCCGGAGGAGCATCCGTTGCTCCTCCGGCACCTGCGCCATCAGGCTGTTCTTCGGCGCTCGGCGTATCTCCGGCCGGTGCTTCGCCTTCAGGCTGCTCCTGAATGCCTGGGGCGTCGCCAGACGGTGCTTCGTCAGTCGGCGCCACTTCCTCGACCGTAGGCGAGGCTGCCGCGGAAGTGTCTACAACTTCCGGCGGTACCGCAGACGGGGGAGGCGGAGGTGCCGCCGCCAAGCTGTCTGCTCTCGCCCTGGCCGCCGCCGCTGCCGCTGCGGCTCTGGCTGCTTCCTCGGCCGCCCGCTTTGCTGCCTCTTCGCGGCGAGCGATTTCGGCCATGTCCTCGTCGGTCAGGCGTCCCATCACGATTCTCGATCGGGTCCGCTGAAGATCGACGAGCCGCGATTCGCGCTCCGCGATCTGAGCTGCGAGCAGATCGTAATCGGTCATGTTGTGCGTCGCCGAAGACTCTGCGGCGGCGGCTTCCAGACACGCCTGCTCTGCGACGGTGTATTCCGGCTGACGCATACCTGCACACGCGGCCAAAAGGCCACCGAGCGCTAACGCAAGCGCGAGACGGTAATTGAACTGCCTGCAATACATTGCGCGTCGTGCCTACTCGGCGCTCGTACTCGATTCAAGGTTCGAACGTACTTGCGCCTGGTAGTTCTGTCGCTCTTCTAGCTTCCGACGTCTCTGCGCCAGGGAGCGCTCCGTCGAGTTGAGACTGCGCTGAGCCGATTCGACTGAGGCTTCGGCCTCATCGGCCGCCGCGCAGGCCCGAGACAGTTCCTGCAACTGCGTCTCATTAGGCTTAGGCGTGCAGCCTCCAAAGGCGACTACCAGCAAGCCGCAAACCAAGAACAATCCTAGAGTTCGCTTCATTGATCTCCTCCCCTGCTCACTTGCGTGTGGCGGGTACAGATATGAGAAGCCAGCATGCTACTCCACGTAACATACAAAATCCAAAATACCCCGTCAATCGCGGTCGTTGGGGTAGTGTTTCCTACGTGTCCATGCCGTAATTTCGAGTACCAGCCGCTGCGTTGCAACCGGTAGGCCGCCGGTTTCTTGGTCGATCGGCCAACAGCCGGGATGGTTCATCGCTGACTTCGACACTTGCTTCTCGGAAGAACTTCCATGCCGATTCATGCCAGCGCCAACGCGCGCATAGGTCTACTGGGCAACCCGTCCGACGGCTATTTCGGTCGCACAATTGCCTGCACCATCGACAACTTCGCCGCAACGGTCGAACTGAACCCCAGTCGCCGGCTAACGCTCATCCCGAACCCCGCCTTCGATCCCACCGAGTTCGATTCGCTCGACGGTCTCAGCCAAACCGTTCGACGCGACGGATATTACGGCGGTCTGCGGCTGATCTATGCTACGTGCAAAAAGTTTGCCGAGTTCTGCGAGGGGCACGAGATTCCGCTTCGATCGGAGAATTTCTCGCTCCGATACAACACCACGATCCCCCGACAAGTGGGGTTAGCCGGCTCCAGCGCCATAATTACAGCGACGGTCCGGGCGCTGCGAGCATTCTACGATATCGGCGACGATCTAATATCGAAGAACATACAGCCCAACCTCGTCCTGAGTGTCGAAGAGGAGGACCTCGACATTCGTGCCGGCCTCCAAGACCGCGTCGCCCAGACGTGGGGCGGGTTGGTCTACATGGACTTCGACAGGGAGCTTCTGGAAACACGCGGCTACGGCGAATACGAGTCGATCGAGTTGGACGAACTGCCCCTTCTGTTCCTTGTCTACACCGACAAACCGAAGGACTCGGGTAAGGTCCATAGCGACGTGCGCGCCAGGTGGCACCAGGGCGATGCGGCAATCATCGACGGCATGGAAGAGCTCGCCCAAATCGCCGCCGACGGCAAGACTGCGCTGACAGACGGCGATTTCGGCACGTTGAGCGCATTGATGGATAGGAACTTCGGCATCCGACTCAGGATGTTCGGGGAAGACGTCATCGGCGCCGAAAACATGAAGATGATTAACATCGCCCGCGAGGAAGGAGCGTCCGCGAAGTTCTGCGGCTCGGGCGGTGCAATCGTCGGCCTGTGCGAAAGCAAGACGCAATTCGATCGGCTGCACAATATCTTCGGTCGGAGAGGCTATTCTTTCGCGCGTATCGCCATTGCCGGTAGCACCTCAGCATCCTCCACCTGATTGCCCGCAGATGAACGCCACGGAATCACGTACGTTGCTGGACTACCTGACCCTCGCATCGGATTTCCTCCGCGACCGCGGCATCGAGAGCCATCGCCTGAACGCCGAACTGCTGCTTTGCGACGCGATCGGCCTCAGACGAATCGACCTGTACCTGCAGTTCGATAGGCCACTCGGCCCCAACGAAACCGACGTCTACAGAGAACACCTCGCTCGCAGAGCCAAAGGCGAGCCGCTGCAGTATATCCTGGGCGTCGCGGAGTTCTACGGCCGCCAGTTCGTCGTGAATCCCCACGTGCTCATTCCACGGCCGGAGACCGAGATACTCGTTGAGACCGCGATCGACTCGCTTACGAAGGCCGATGCGGCGGATGCAGCACCGCTCGTCGCCGATATCGGGACCGGCTCCGGCTGCATCGCCCTTACAATCGCCGCCGAAATCGCCGCCGCTCGCGTCGTGGCCACCGACCTTTCGGCCGACGCTCTGTCTGTTGCGCGTGCAAACGCCGATTCGATGGACCTCGCGTCGAGGGTGGAGTTCCGTGCCGGCGACATGCTTGAGCCGCTTGCCGGACAACGGGTAGACGCTATCGTCAGCAACCCGCCGTACGTCGCCGATTCGGACAGAGAGAAGCTGCAGATCGAGGTCCGAGACCATGAACCCGAGGCCGCTCTCTATGCCGGACCCGATGGCTTGCATGCTACCCGTCGGCTGATCGATGCGTCTCCCGCGCACCTCGAACCGGGTGGGTTCGTCGCGCTGGAAGTCGGGCTGGGGCACTCCGACGCCGTTCGAGCGCTATGGCGAGAACGGGCGCCCGATTGGGTCGTCACCACCGTTCGCGACCTTGCCGGGGTCGAACGTATAGTGGTGGCGAGTCGGCCCGCATAGCTCGGATTCGCGCAGAAAAAGGCCCGCCACCGGTGCGAGACCGGAGCGGGCACGCAATGCCCATCGTGTAGCGACGACTCTTTGCATGACCCCCTGGGACGCCTCGCCCTGTGCGCGCCCGTATTCGTTGCCAGGTCCCCTCAGCTGCCGGTCTTGATCGGAACGACGTTCACACTCATGTTTCGGCCTTCATCCATTATTCGGCCTTCTTGCTTGCCGGTTTCCGCCAAATCTACGACCAGCCGCTGCAAGAGTTCGCCGCCAAGCTCTCGATGGGCCAGCTCGCGACCCCGAAAGCGCACCGTCAGCTTGACCCGGTTGCCCTCTCCGAGGAACTCTTTGGCGCGACGCAGCTTGGTCTCGTAATCGTGCTGCTCGATGCTGGGCTTCATGCGAAGCTCTTTTTGCTCGCCGCCAGTCGATTTGGTCTTATTCACCCGCGCCCGCTTTTGCTGCTCGTATCGGTACCGCCCGTAATCCATCATCCGGCAGACGGGCGGTTTCGAGTTCGGCGCGACTTCGACCAAATCCAGCCCCATCTCCTCGGCACGATCGATGGCGTCTCGTACGTGGAGAACCCCGATCTGCTCGCCATCGGCACCGATTACGCGAACTTCCGGAACGCGAATCTGGTGGTTTACCCTGGTGCGATCTTCCCTTGTTTGGGGGCCGGCCGCCCCGCCTCTTCGACCTCGTAAGATATTGTCACCTCATTGGCAAAGTGTTGGCTCATGCACGCGTGAGCCTCTCCAAACCACTGGAAAGCGGTAGAACCGCGGGCATGGCAGATAAACCAGCGAAGTTAAGATACCAGAAACAGGGAGCGTTCGTCAATGGAAATCGGTCGCAGAGTGCGCTCAACAGTGCCGATCTCACCGGTCTGGCGGCGTCTGCGTCTCGATCCGGGGCGCGTGCGGGTTGCACCTGGGAATAGGCTGGACATACTCTTGCAGGTCGGACACAACCGTCTGAACGAACCCGCGCGCCCTTCGCGCGCGATCGCGAGCACAAGGAGAATGCCCATGGGCGCCGCAGGGACTGCGGTCATCGGCGACAACGTCACGCTAGGCGATTCTTGCCAGGTCGGCGACGGGTGCGTCATCGAAGACGACGTGGTCATCGGCGACGAGTGTCGCATCTCCCACAACGTAGTCGTTCATGCCGGGTCGCGCATCGGAAACGGCGTGCGAATCGACCCACTGACCGTCATAGGCAAGCAGCGCATGCGTGCCAAACGCAGCATTCTGCAAGATGGCGACGAGCTTCCGCCGGCCGAGGTCGGCGACGAATGCATGATCGGCGCTCACGTCACCGTGTACCACGGCGCTCATCTCGGCCCGAACGTCCTCGTCGCCGATCTGGCCACGGTTCGAGAGCAGGTCGAAGTGGGTGAATACACCATCGTCGGCCGCAACGTCACCGTCGAGAATCGGGTCACGGTCGGCCGCAAGTGCAAGCTCGAGACCAATTGCTACATCACGGCGTATTCCACCATCGAGGACTTCTGTTTCATCGCACCCAACGTCACCACCTCGAACGACAACTACGTCGGCAGAACCGAGGAACGTTTCGAGCACTTCAAGGGGGTGACCGTCAGGCGCGGCGGACGAATCGGCGCAGGAGCTACCGTACTACCCGGCATCGTCATCGGCGAGGATTCCCTCGTCGGCGCCGGGGCAGTCGTCACGCGCGACGTGCCGGACCACACCGTTGTCGTGGGTGTCCCTGCAAGGTGGTTCGCCCCGGTGCCGCACGAGCAGACGCTCGAACAACAAGGATGGGAGTGACGCCAGCCGTCCCGCACCCAAGCCCCAGCTCCGTGCCGGCTTCGCCGAGGACATGGCGCTGCTCGGCCAGAGGGTTGTTGACAACTGATCTCGCTCGCCCGAGGGCGGCCCTTTGGCCGCCCTCCTGTACGTGCTCACCTGCCCCGCACGATCCCGATCGCCCGCATGCCCCCAGCAGAGCTAGTCTCGCGCCGAAGCCACACCGCAAGCCACTTGCGCGCCGACCGGCCGCTGCCGACCATTAATGGTTGGAGCGGCTTCGGCTTCGCGGTATGACCGCCGCCGACTCCGTACTCGGAACCGTATTCTGCGCGAGGACACCTCGATGAGATGGCTGAGTTCTCTATTGCTCGGGGCCATGGTCCTGACCCCAACCTACGCCGTATCCGCCGACTTTCCGATTAAGATCGGCGGACGCGTCATGGGCGACTGGGCATTCTTCACTCAGGACGATGGCTTCAAGGCCAGGGTGGACGACTTCCAAGACGGAACAGAGATAAGGCGCGCCCGAATCGCGCTTTCAGGCAAGGTCGCGGGCAATGTCGCCTTCAAGACGCAGTACGATTTCTCTGCCGGCAAGATCGGCTTCAAGGACGTCTACTTCGAACTGGGGGGACTGCCGCTTGTGGGGCACGTCCGAGTTGGTCAGTTCAAGGAGCCGTTCACTCTCGAAGTGGCGGGCAGCAGCAACCATATACGCTTCATGGAGCGCTCGCTGGCGTTTGCCTTCGCGCCCGACCGCAATTCCGGCCTCATGCTGCATGACGGTGTTCTCGACGAGAGAGCCACGTGGGCCGCAGGTGTCTTCCGAGAAGTCGACAGCAACGGCAACGGCGCCGCCGATGGCAAGTACAACGTCACCGGTCGCGTCACGGGTCTGCCGCTGTACGCCAACGACGGACAGATGCTGCTGCATCTTGGCTTGGGTATCAGTCACAGGGAGCCTGTCGACAGCACCGTCCAATACAGTGAACGTCCGGAATCGCACCTGGCTGGAAAGCTCATCGACACGGGCAGACTGACGGCCGGCGCTACCAATCTGGTTGGTATCGAAGCCATGCTCGTCGCCGGATCCGTTTCGCTCCAGGGCGAGTACAACATGGCCAGGGTGGACGTGCCCGTCGGATCGGACCCGACCTACTACGGATACTATGCCGAGGTAAGCTTCTGCATAACCGGCGAACACCGCCAGTACAAACGCTCGTCGGGAGCGCCGCTGGGAGTCACTCCGAGACGCAACTTCGACGGTGAGGGTGGCTACGGCGCGTGGGAACTCGGCGCTCGGTACTCATTCTGCGATCTGGACGAACCGGGAACAGCAGGCGGCGAGCCGGGAACACCAGGCGAGCTGAAGGACCTCACATTGGGCCTGAACTGGTATCTGAACGCAAACTCGCGCTGGATGATCAACTACGTGCGAGCCGAGCACAGCGTCGAGGGGTACATGTCCATCGTTCAGACGCGATTCCAGGTCAATTTCTAGGGCGTAGGGCCAGCCGGCCTGCCGCTTTCGAGTTGGTCCACGTATCGTTCGATTCGCCTGCATATCTGGTGAACCAGGGCCACGTCTCGTTCGCGTATATCGCTCCGCTCGATCGCCTCTCGGATGTTTCGGACCAGATCGGCCTCTCCTCGGCGTGGCTCGACGCCCGATCTAATCGCCAGCCGAGACAGTCTTTCGGCCAACGAGACCGCCGCAGGGTAGCTCGGCTTGGCAAAGTCTCGCCGCGCAATCGACTTCTCGTCGGCATATTCCGGATCGCCCGCGTTAAGAATCGAATAGTAGCACTCGTGCGCGACGACCATGACGGCGTGCGACAGATTGACCGACGGGTAGTCCTCCGCGGTTGGGATCTTGACTCCCATGTGACAACGCTCCAGGTCTTCGTTCGAGAGCCCGAAATCCTCCCGGCCGAAGACGATTGCCACGTCGCCTTCGCGCAGCATACTCGGCAGCCGCTCGGCCAGCGTGCGAGGGTCGACCAGTGCCCCACGCGATCTGCCCTCTCGATGCGTCGTACCGACCACCGTCGTCACGCCATCGAGGGCGCCGTCGAGCGTTTGCACGACGCGCGACGCGCCCAGCACGTCCTTGGCGCCGTACGCGAGCGCCCATGCCTCGTCAGATTGCCTCCATGCCGATGGCCTGACCAGAACGAGGCTCGCGAGGCCGCATACCTTCATGGCGCGAGCGGCCGAGCCGATGTTGCCGGGATGCTGAGGCTCGACCAGGACGATTCGAATCCGGCCAAGGAGCGTGCGGTGCTCGGGGAGTGGCGGCGGGGGTGCCCCCCCAACCCCCCCCCCCCGGGTGACCCCCCCCCCCCCCACAGTAGATAAAGGCGC
>CAZSJP010000006.1:690-7916 GCA_964606675.1 uncultured bacterium | reverse complement strand
GGGGGGGGGGGGGGGGGGGGGCGGGCCACCCCCGCCGCGTGGGGGGCCCGCCCCACCGCGGCATCGTTCTTCTCGGGCATCTCGTCCCCGGGTATATGCGCTGTTGCGTCGTACGTCAGGGCGCCGATTCGTACCGGCTAGAAATCGTAGCCCAGCGACCAGTAGTAGCGCGCGTCGCCATACGTGTCCCGAAGATCCGTCTTCCAGGCGACGTCGACACGCAGAAGCATCAGCCCGAGGTTCACCCTGATTCCGTAGCCGTACCCGCCTATCATGTTGTTGGTAACGTCCGGGCTGTCGGTTTCGTAACCTCGCGGTACATCCCAGACTTTGGCCATATCCAGGAATAGAACGCCGCCGATATTGCTAAATATCAGCTTGAATGGGAATCCCGCAGCCAGGAAATAGATGAGCGGGAAGCGGTACTCCAGGTTGGCCATCGCGTACCTCCGGCCCCGCAGCTCGTAGTAGTCGGCTCCACGCAATGGGAACACGAGCTGTGAGAATGCGTCGTTGGTGAGCGATGCGGCGTTGAGGTTGGCGAATTTGTAGTTGATCCAATACGGCAGGCCGCCGAGGTAGAACAACGGCGCCTCATTGTTCCTCGCCAGGCTGATGCCACCCGACCCACGTATCGCGAACGACGAGTTCTCTCCGACGCGGAAGTACCGACGGAGATCCGCCGTCAGAATGCCGAACGGCGCAGTGTTCGCGCGCGGGGGCGCCGAAGTGAGCGATACGCGCCATCGTGAACCCGTGACGGGCCAGAACATGCTCCACAACGTATTGTCGTGCACGAACGCGGCCGTGGTGAGAAACGCCTCGATCTGATCTTCATCGATAGGAGCGCCGAAGAGCGGCGGGAAGTCATACACAACGCGAGTGGTGTTTCGCATTCCCTCAATACCGAACTCGATGCGGTCGAACTGACTTATGGGTCGCGATGCGAACAGCCCGGCAAGCTGCTGACTGCGCTCTACGAGGCCCGATTCCGTGAAGCTCTGAAACGGGTACCACGTGCGTTGCTGAGCCAGGTAGACGCCGTAGTTCGTTTTGCGTGCCAGGTATTGGTAGAAGACTGCGTAGTCGCTGTCCCTGAGGTCTCGGTAGAGACTTGTCGCGAAGACGACTTGATGATGACCCAGAAGGTCGCTGGCCGCAACCACGAGTTGACCGCCGACGCCACCCACCGTAGAGTAGTTCGCGAATCCGGTCACGTAGTCGACGCCGAGCTTCGTCCTGTAGCGTCTTGGCACGAACCCTCCACGCGCGGAGTCCGTGCTGGTGTTCTGAACGATGTCGAACGACGGCAATCCGCCGGGCTTCATGCGAGGCCCGATGGCGTACCCGTGCATCGAGTCCGGCGACGTAGCCTCGCTTGGCTCTGTCCGACCGTGCTTGTGAACGCTGCTGTACGATAGCCGACCCTCGCGCATGAAGAACGCCGGTTCGAGCGGCTCGTTCTTCAGCTTCTCGAGCGGGTCTCGCATCACCAGGATGTCCCAGCCGCCCTTGTTGAAGCCCGCAAATGCGATCTTGTCTCCCGACCTGCTCCACGAAGGATGAAACGCTCCCGTCAGAAGATCCGTCAGCGGTTTCGCGGATGATTCCAGCGTACCGTAGTCACCCGTCACGTCGGCGATGTAGAGGTTGAAGACGCCGTTTCTATCCGACACGAAGACGATGTGGTTGCCGTCGGGACCCCATTCAGGCGAGGTGTCGTCACGAGGGTTGTCCGTCAGACGGCGCATGGATCTCGTCTCGACGTCCATCAGATAGATGTCCGCCGTCTGATAGAGCAACTGCGCCGCGTTGTCCGTCAGCCCCGGAGCCCTGTCCGTCGAGAACAGCAGCCTCGTCCCGTCCGGCGACCATTTCGGATCGCTCTCACTGAATCTGTCGTCCGTCAGCCGCGTGAGCGACCCGTCCGAAAGCTGCACGAGATAGAGGTCGGCCTTCCCATTTTTCAAGCCGACGAACGCGATTCGCTCACCATCCGGCGACCAATCGGGGGAATAGATGCCGTCGAGGTCGAAGTCGTACGAGTCCAATCGCTCGCCGCTGTGACTGTTCACCACGTAAAGCCGATCGCCTTCTGTAGCTTTGGCTGCAAATGCTATTCGCGCGGCGTCCGGAGACCACGCGATCGCCGCTCGTTGCCAATGCATCTCCTCGAACGAGCTTTCGCCCTCGCCGGTGACAACCTGCCACAGGAACTTGCCGTCGATTGCCGACATGACGTGAATGCTCGTGCGATAGTCGTCGGTAGTCAGATACGCGATCTTGTCTCCGTACGGCGAGAAAGACGGGCTACGATTGAACCCCGAGTCGTCTTCCTCGTGATCTGTCAGCATCTCGGCAACTTCATCCGGCTCTTCGCGCTCGACAATCTCCGGCCAATATACCTTCTTCAGATCTTTCTCCCACTTTTCGCCGAACTCTTCCATATCGACGCCCAGAATCGCCTGCATCGTCGAACCGAAGCGTGAGAACGATCGCAGCCGATGGTTTATCTGAGCGATCTTCCCAGGCCCATAGACTTCCGCGATGTAGTACATTATCGACTGCCCGCCCTTGTAGGCGAAATAGCCGTTAAGTTGGAGGTAATCGTTGATGACGGCGTCCCGCATCCACATGTCGCTCTCGGCCGTCCACGGGGTCGACTCGTACTCCGCCAGGCCCTCCACGAACCACAGCGGGATGTCGCTCTGCTGCACCCCGGACAGCACGTCTCGCCCATAGAGCATGTCGTTCTGCACCGCATGTGTCAGCTCGTGGTGCAACACGTGGCGGAACATCGGATACGAGCCTTCGAACGGCACGGCGATACGGTTCTTCAGGAACTCCGTCAGGCCACCCGTTCCCTCGCCTATCAGCCCCGAAGTGACGTGCGTCTCCGAGAAGCCCAGACGGGACCGGAACAGCATGATCGGTATGCGGTTGCGAACGCGGTAATCCAGACTCGCGCTTATCTGCTCGTACGCCTCCTCAATGATCGTTGTTGCGATTCGGGCGAGGTCCTCCATGCCCTCGTAGAAGTAGATGTCGAAGTGCGGCGTCTGGACGTAGCGCCAATCGTGCATCTCCGAGGTGGTCTTGTTCCGGCCGAACTCGCCAACCTGAGCAGGGGTCGTTCCGACGGCCGCCAGAATCAGCCCCGTCGCCAGAGCATCGAAGAAGAGCTTGCGGAATGACATCATGTCCTCTATCCCTCGCCGAGTCGCCGATTGCCCGATGCGGTCATGGGGCGTCGGTCGGCGACCTCGGTATATGACTCAATCGTTCTTTGTGCAGAACACAACGCCGAATGCTTCATACCTTCAACGTGCGAACCACCTGGGTCTGTTCCCGAAAGTCGGAGCTATGGTGATGCAAATGCGGTACCGACAACCGAAAACACGACACTTTGGCAACGGGACCGTCGGTTCAGTCGGTACGCGCAGCTCGTAGGACGTGTACCGCTAGGTACACTGCCGGCAGGCACCTACCTCAGTGCTTCCGCCGTCGGATCGTAGTACCACGATCCCTCCGAGCCAAGCCACGAGAATGAGCCGGTCGGGCGCTCGCGAAGGAGGACCTCCCACAGCGAAAGCTGCTTCGGATACGGCACGATCCATGTCTCGCCCTCGATATCGGCCATTCGCATCGCGGTCTCGATCGCTTCGTTCAGCCCACCGGTCCTATCGACCAGACCCATATCGATCCCACGCTCGCCGCTCCATATGCGACCGCGCCCAACAGAGTCGACCTCGGCCGAGGTCATGTCGCGCCCCGCAGCTACTCTGTCGACGAACGTCTGGTAGCCCTGGTCCACGTGGCGTTGCAGCAAGTCTCGCTGTTCGGGCGTCAGAAGCGTGTCTGTCGAGAATATGGCCGCGTTTCGACCCCGAGTGATGACGTCGGTGTCGACCCCGAGCTTGTCGTAAAGCCCATGCAAGCTCAGTTTGCCGCTGAATATGCCGATACTTCCGACAATCGACCCCGAGTTAGAGATGATCGAGTCGGACGCGCATGCAAGCTGATAGCCTCCCGACGCGCAGAGGTCGCCCACGGACACGACCAATGGCTTGTCGCTCTCCCGAATCTCGTTCAGCTCCGCCCAGATCATGTCGCCGGCCAGCGCGAACCCACCCGGTGAATCGATACGAAGAACCACCGCGTCGATGCTCTCGTCTTCACGGACGCTCTTCAGCGCTTTGACCATCGTCTCCGAGCCGATGAACGATTCGCCCGTGAACATGTCGACGCCACCCGCGCCGGTGACGATCTGTCCGGTGGCGAACACTACCGCCACGCGCGGCCTGGGTCCCCATCGCTCGTCGTACCGACGACGCCCGGCCATACTCAGTCGTTTGCCATCGCCGCCGGCAAGCGATTTCGCGGATCGGTACGCCCGCTCCTCGCGACCGATCTCACTTATCATGCCCCGCTCTTTTGCATCGCTTGCGGTGTAAGGTCCGTTGTCGACGAGCGTCGCGGCGCTGTCGGTCGCTATGCCGCGCGAGAGCGCGACTGCATCGATCAGGTACGCGTACCAGTCGTCCAGAAGCTCGCCGATCTGCTCCCGGTTCGCGTCGGACATCGTGCTGTCGGTGAACATCTCCGTGGCGGACTTATACTTCCCGACCCTCACGAACTCAGGCTGTATGCCCAGCTTGTCAAGCGCCCGGCGCAGCAAGAGCGAAGACGCTGCATATCCGACAACGTTCAGATATCCCATCTGCTCCATGAAGATCGAGTCGGCCGCCAATGCGATGAGGTACCCTCGTACGTCGCAGCTCTGCATGTAGCAGACGACCGGTCTGCCGCTCTTATCCTTGAACCGCAGCAGCGCCTCTCGCAACTCTTCGGCCATCCCCTGCCCGATGGATAGCCCCTCCAGGCGTATGTACAGTGCCCCAACGTCGCGCGCGTTGGCCGCGCGGTCGATCTCTGCAATCAGCCCGCTGAGCGGGACGGTTGGCGCTCCGAAGAGGCTGCTGGTGCCGCGGTCGCGCACTGTACCGCGCAAACGTAGCTCGGCGACGTTGCCGCGCATCTGAAGGAGGGTTTGGCGCCTGTTCCTGTGCGCCCGAACGATCGCCCAGTTCGGCGAGCCGTTCCCAGTTGAGCGATAGCCCGAAGCGCCCGCGGTGGCGTGGCCGAACACGAGACTCGCGCGCGCCAGCATAGCTCCGCGGCTGTTTCTCGCGACGCCGATCTCGACGGTGTTCGTGATGTTCATCGCTCCGCCGACGTGCCAGCTTAGTCGGGTATCGTCGAGCGCCTCCTCCTCAATCGCAAACCCGCCGAACACCGTCAGCATCTCGTTACCCGTCGGGCGCAAAGCCAGGCCCGCCTCGACGCTCCATGGGTACCCGCGTTCCCCATCGAGCTGACGCCCGACGACGCCGAGGGAAACATACCTGGATGGGCGGCATACCGCGCCGACGTCCGCGGAGAAATGGCTGCCTTCACCCAGCCCCCTGGGTTTGGTCCACGACACCCCGACGCCGACCCCGAAGATGCCGGATGCATCGCCCGACGCCCCAGCGAGTCGCCAGCGGTCGACGCGCCCAGCGCCGTCGATCGAGGTACGCTGCCAGCCGAATCCGAACCCATTCTCAGCCATCAGGATATTCGTATGTTGGACGTCGTCACCGAACGACCGCGAGAAGAAGAACGTCGACGAGTTGCGCAGCGCCAGACCGGCGGGGTTGATCGAGAGCGCGGACGCCTCGTCTGCAAGAGCTGGATTCTCTGCGACGCCGAGTTCGGTTCGCAAGTAGTCGGTTCTGCTGAAGAACGGGTGGGCTGCCCCCGTTTGCAGGTAGTCAGCCCGGCTGAAGAGCGCCCCGGCGACCGCAGAGTTCGATACTATGAGCGCAACAACGGGAACCAACAACAAGTAGGCCGAGCCGAGCCTGGAGCCGCCTGGTCCGCGAATCACGTCATACTTCCTTCCTGAGCCTTGCAGAGGGTATGCGAAGATGGTCTCTGTACTTAGCCACCGTGCGGCGGGCTATCTCTATGCTATCCTCTGCACTGAGCCTGTCTGCAAGAACCTGATCGCTGAGCGGATTGGACTTGTCCTCGTCCTCTATCAGGCGGCGGATCTTCTCCTTCACCGTCTTCGAGGCCATGTCCTCGCCGTCGGCAACGCCGAGCTTCCCGTCGAAGAAATACTTCAGCTCGAGGATGCCGTGTGGCGTCTGAACGTACTTGCCGTTTGAGACACGACTAACGGTCGAGACGTGCATGCCGATCTCTTCGGCGATCTCCTGCAGAACCATCGGCCGCAAGTGCTCGATGCCATCGTCGAAGAACGCGCGCTGCCGGTCGACGATGGCGTTCATCACCTTCAGCATTGTCGTCCGACGTTGCTCGATTGACTTGATGAGCCATTTGGCCGAGTTGAGCCTGTCCACCACGTATTTCCTCGCGTCGTCCGATCCGGTTTGGCTCAGAAGATCCCGATAGCTCGGGTTGATCCTCAACGACGGAGTCGATCTATCGTTCAGCATCACCAGGTATTCACCGTCCGCCTTCTCGACGACGAGGTCCGGCATGATGATGCGCTCGCTGTGTCCGTGAACCAGGGACGCCGGTTTGGGGTTGAGGGTCGATATCAGCTCTATCGACTCGGCGACGTCCTCACGGTCCAGCTTCAGGTGCCGCATTATCTCCTTGGTGCGCTTGTGCATGAGTTCGTCGAACCTGAGTTCGATGATGCTGTACGCTGGATGATCTTCCAAGTCTTTCTCGCGCAATTGGATGAGAAGAGCTTCGCGAAGGTTGCGCGCGCCGATTCCCGGTGGATCGAGAGTCTGGATCTTCTCCAGAACCGCGGCAACCATCTCCGGTGCCACGTCCAGTGCTTCGGCCATCTCCTCGACGGTGGCCGTCAGGAAACCGTCGTCGTCCAGATTCCCGATTACGTACTCCCCGATGGCGATCTCGTCCTCCCTCGTCACCAGCAGACGGAGTTGGTCGATCAGGTCGTCGGAGAGCGATTCCTCGTAGACCGTCACCGGCTCGTATATCTCCGCCGAGTAGTCGCGCTCGGCGCGGAACGAGTTGCTCATGTCGTGCGCGTCGTCCAGGTAGGCCGACCATTCTTCGGCATCGAACTCGTCGCTTGCCGCAACACCATCGTCGGTCTCGGCCACGTCGTCTTTCTTGTCCGCGGCCGACTCGTCGCGAACTTCGGCGGCATCGTCGACTTCAGGCGGCGAATCGTCCTGATC